>NZ_JCBDGX010000042.1:0-61378 GCF_059834345.1 Vibrio sp. R11-SG3-ISO3-SZ | reverse complement strand
CTCGATAATACCATTCTCCAAATAAAGCTTGGCCTGATATACCTTATCAACCACAGCATTCGGCCCTGAGACCACATCAATAACGACTTTAAATATGTTTTCTTGGCCAATGGTCGAAATGAGCTGGTCAAAATCTGGCTGAGAGACCATGTCATGGATCTCAATCGTTGAACGAGAGGCAAACAAGCGATTTAACTGAGTGATGGGAAATTCTTGCTTGGAATGAGCTAACGGCTCTAAGAACGACTCGGTAGACAGACAGTCCAAGTCACCAAATAAATAATCCATAGAAATGTCTCTTTATGATAATTTTAGGGTCCAAAGAACTGTACGCTTAAACAGTGGTACAGTCAATGCACCTAACCTTCGTGAACACTCTCGGCAAATTGGTAGTGATCATGCCACTGTATGATGTATCATAATCATAGGAATATATGATCAATGAGTATAAAAATGACAAACGCTGAAATCGATGAGCAGCTCTTTTCTCCCGCGAATGTAAATATCGCCGACAAGTGTGCTCACTTACCCCTAACGCTCAAAGAAGGTAATTCGCTGCCAGAGCCGTTTATTCGGCATGCGCTTACTCATATTGGTCGAGTAAAAACAGCAAGCGTAATTGATGATACAGTGAATTACATTAATCACTCAGACACAATGGGCATTGCTGATTTTAAAAAGAGCGTACGAGCAACCATCTATAAAAACCGAGACTTTTTGTTCACCCTCTACAAGCTTATCGTCGCATGTTCAGGAACCTTAGATCATGAACGAAAGATGACGCCGGTGACGATTGAGTTACTGCTGTTGCTGGCAAACGTGCGCTCTAGAACGTCGGATACCGTAGACAAGAATCGTAAAGCGTTGGCCATGTACTTCATTGACGGTGAAGGAATGACAGAGGTCAGCTTACGAACTGGTATTGCGAAACCAAATGTAACGCGTGCAGTAAAGAGGGCTCGAGAAAAATTTGTATTAGCAAATGAGTTACTTCAATTGCTGCTCGGCGAGTCTCTATCTGATAACACAGAAGAGCAAAGCGACACAATCAAATGAGAGACTTGAGCGGATTATCCTTGATGATATGGGGGCTGATCGGACTCGCTGTTGTATGCGTGTCTATTGTGTTTTGGGCCAACATAGGTAGGCATCAGTGGACGCTCCGCTGCGCTAGAGCTCGACTTAAGCAGTTCGATCGACTATCCACTCAAAGTGAAAAGCTGGAACTACTGACCAACACACATCATTTTGTCTTTGAAGAAATGGTGCTACTTCAGTTGAAAAGGCGTGGCGCCAAAATTCACCGGAATAGTCGTTACACTCATGATGGCGGCATCGACGGACGGTACCGCTACTCAAATCGACATCGATGGAGCATTGTTCAAGCAAAGCGCTATGGCGAGAACACAGCTGTTCGTCGGCAAGATGTTGTGAAGTTCAAGAAGCAGTGTCTTGCGAGAAATGTATCCGGCCTATTCATCACCACTGGTTCTGCGTCGACCAATATCCAACGTTTGTGTAAAAGCCCGATCAGCTTGGTGGATCGAAGCACTATTAATGAGTTTTTTCACAAGGGTTCCTGACTCCGTGCTCCCACTCGGCTCGTTATGGTTTGCGCGCTGAAAGGGCAGCCAAGAAACCTAGCCCGTTATCCTGTGCCCCTTGTCTTATTGCACAACGCATTACAGCTCCCTCTTCCTGTTGTATTCAATGTGGTAGGGGAGTGCAATAAAGTGCGTTGTGGTGACATATTCTGCAGAAAATCATGACATCTCATATATAATGGAATATATTGTATTATATTTTTTGTAATAGGATGAGATCGAAGATGAGTGCACAAAGTGATGTTGTAACCGTAGTGATTGATGATGGCCACTTCAATTTGAAGGGGATTGCGGTCGACCCTAAATCTGGCGAACTGATTAAATATGTGAAGCCTAGTTTGGTAATGCAAGGCCACGCGTCAATGCCGTCGTTCAAAGAGTCCACGTTTGAGAGTGACTTTATTGCCCAGAAAGATGGGAAAGAGCTGTTCTATTCAGTTATGGAGAATCTGCCTTTTGGTCAAAATAGTATGCTGGTGGATACTCAGAACTTGGAATTCAAAACAGACCCCGCCAACACAGTTTTGGTTCACGCAATGCTTCATCACATGGGATTGTCTGGAAAGAAAGTCCATATCATTTGCACAAGTCCACTTCAGCGTTTCTTTCATACGAATGGAGAGGTCAACGGTAACTACGTTTCAGCACGAAACGAAAACCTGATGACGCCAGTCATCAAAACGTCCGGCGAACAAGTAGAAGTGGTGTCATGTGAGCAGGTACCTGAAGGTTTTGCCACTTATCTTTCACTTCTTCATCTTTATAATCCCGCTAAGCGTTCTATTTCGATCAACACAGACACCATGAACAAAGACATACTTATTCTGGATTTCGGTGGTCAAAGTTTAGATGTTGCTGTCATGTCTGGTGGTAAGCTAATGAGTCAGCAGAGCTACACCGAAGAGGGGATTGGTATGCTGAAAATTCATAGCGACCTTCTTTCCTATTTGAAATCATATCGACGAAACATCGACCGGCCAGAAATGGACCGAATTATAGAAACAGGACTGTTCTATACCGATAAGCGTGGCAAGAATGAAATGTCAGTTCAAGACCATGTTGATAAAGTCATTCGTGATGTATTGAGTAACGGGATAGATCGAATTCAAAAGCGCACACCATTTAACAACTTTGACAGGGTAGTCGCGAGTGGTGGCAGTGCTAAGACAATTAGCCGCCATCTAGCTAACATCATTCCTGACATTGAGTTTGTTGATGATCCACTGTTCGCCAACGCTGTGGGCGCCATGCTGAATCAAATTCGAATCGCCGAAGTGAACAAGAAGAAACAAGCGAATGCCGTATGAGAAAAAAGTACCGCATAGACTTATCTCAAGACAAAGAGTGGACGGCACAGCTCGCTAAACTGTCATCAACTGATGTAAAAGCGATTTGTTTGGAGTTGAGCAGGATAGCGAGCGAAATGGAAGAGACTCTTGGCAGTCCGGTTTCGCTTGAGCAAGCTGTCTACTACCTGACTATCGGAGAAGGCCTATGACTGCGAACAACGGGAAAACCATTTACGTTCGCCTCAATGAGAACGAAGCGACAAACTCAGACGTGACACGGCACCTTGCAGAGTTAGATTCACCAACCCTCAATCGCATACTCGCGGAGTTGGCGATTGAAGCCAACAAACTACAAGAGAAAACGGGGCGAGAGCAAAACATTGCCAAAACTCTTAGTCAGTTGGGGCTGAAGTGGAAAATGGGCATCAGTGGATTGGCAGGGAAAGTCACTGATAACCCCCCAGCGGACTTCTCAAATGACACGTCGGTGGCAGCTGATACTCCACCGGCACCTCAGAAACCCACAGAGTCATACGAGAACACCGAGGACGTTTCCGACAGCCAAGATATTACTGATGCCGACGAAATGTCACTTGATAGTGTTGCTCTGGAGCTCGGAGACTTTTCATCCTTCTTCCAAACCGGTACTTAGAAATGAAACGAGCAATTGTCCTAGCAATCTTAGCCTTCCTCAGTGTGTCAGGCAGCGTCAAAGCCTATACCCCAAATATTCAAGCTGCCTTGTTTAATGCGGCCTTAACTGAAACGCCGATAATCCAACAGCAACGGTTGGTGAGATATACGGACTTACTTTATAAAACGCTCAATGGGCAAGAGACCATCGCTCTTGTAAACCATGAGTATTTAAAGATAGCCAGTTATATGTTCTTGGTTGAATTCTGGCAAACATACAGTCTAGACAGAGTACTCCGAGAGCGAGGCACAGTAATCAGTGACGAAAGCCTTAAGCAAATAGGGATTCAACCGGTCGCCTTTCGAACGCCAATGATGAATGTGGGTCCACTTAACTTGGTGTTCAACACACAACAAGTTGGCAATCCACAATGCACACAAAGTAATAATCAGCCTTTCGATGTGACGTATGACACCCTCTACAATATGGTTGTAAAGCTTCAGAATCATCTAACAAGCCCTGATGAAATTGCAGCACAAACGGCACTACTCTATATCAAGGCGTACATCTATCTAAGAATCCACGCGCCGAACTCTACGTACACCTATGCCAATAACGATTGCTTGTCAGATGTGAATGGACTATTGACGTGCGCTGATGACCTTATCGACCATGAAGCGATTAGCAAGCCGCATTTAGACAGAATTAGACAATACATGAACGTTGATTTGGAAAGGCTGAAGTTTGAGTACGGTACCAGAGATGCATTAGCCCAGTGCACATTGACCAAATGGCACTATATCCAGAGCAGCGGCGCCTCCGAGCCTTTGAATGATGGCGCCATTATTGCAGCATCGGAAGCGCTGATGGCCGACACTAGCTACAGCCTCAAAACAAAAGCACAGGCGAACACCGGATTCGGCAGTATCTTAAAGGATACGAAAGAGATCATGTTGTTTATTTACTATCCAGAACTTTTTCCGATCAAGGAAGGGTTTAAAGCCCGAGATTTAGTCAAACCCTTGTTGATCAATCAAATGAAACTGGCGAGCTACCGGTTAAGTTCTGTGTTGAAGGATGAGAAACTATTGAATTATGCCGCGCCACAGTCTAAATGATTACGCAGTCTTCGAGCACCAAAGCTACAAGACAAGCTCTGTTCAATCCACACATGGCCACAACACGTCGCTTGCAACGAACAGTGAGATAAACCAGTTTGGTTTCATCGTTTGCCGTAACCTTACCCAGTTGCAGCGGGTGAAAGCGTATATTGGCCTATTTGTGGTCTGCAATAAGCAGCCAGTCCGATTGCTTACTAGGGTCAGCGGCGCGCGAGGGAGGACCGTCGAAGAAATGGTTGACGTTGCAAGAGTCAACTTCTTACTCGATGTAAGCATTGAGAATGGCCGTATCTCCGTGTCCGACATGGGGCCCATGCTAAACGAAGATCCCTCGAGGTTTGTGCAATACGCGTTTCCGACAGGTGTCGTAAACTATCGAAGCACAACGTACCAGTTATTCTGAACATGCGAATGCATACGATACATAGACCAAGAGATCCACTTCAATCATAAGTACTGCCCATACTAATGTGTGGTGGTGCAAAATATTTGATATCATATGTTGTGGTTCTAAGGGAAGGGTGGCGTTGATGAAACGATTGAGTTTACTAGAGATTGGAAGCCGGTTGGAAGGAGCGATTTACGACTCGTCGGATAACGCAAGCAACTCACTTTCTATAAAGCAAGTGATTGTAGGGGCTCTAGCTGTAGCTACAATAGCAAGTGGTATAAACCAAGCCTTTGCCATGCCAAGTATTACGGAACCATTAGTGGCTACGTCAAGTCGCGCCGAGCAAGTTCATGAAGCTTATAGTTTCACCGATTCAGCGCTGGCTTTGGGAAAGATACTCGCGAAAACCAACAAATCTAACTCTAATATTGACTTTGCTGGTGCTTCTAGGATTAACAACTGGTCAGATATGCAGTCAGCTGTGAAAGCGGCAAATAGTCAGACAGTGGTTTTGATAGAATCGCCGTACGCTGGGGTAGAGATCACTTACCTAGTCAACGCCAAGGAAATGAAGGCTAACTCGGAAACCCACAGCTACCAAAAGGTTCAAGACGAAATAGCTCAACACTTCAAAGAGAATGTAGAGTTGGCTCAGGTTCTTAGCCCTCGGTATTTGAAAAAGGCCCCGCAACTTATCACCAATAGAAGTAAGGCTAACGCCGAACTGAACCACTTCAATGCGAGTTTGGAGCCTATGGCCTTTAAAACGGTAGTACCCCAATCCGAAGAATATCTAAAAGTGAATGTTGTTCACGTGGAACAATTACACAGGCCGGCCTATGAACTGATGAATGAGATTTCAGATCAAGACTACCCACTCTACAATGGGCCGCTGGTGGACCACAAAATGGCGAGAGAAGTTACGGTTGAAACCGCTTCGGAGATATCTGCTACTTTCATAGCCATGCACGAACTAGGTCACTCATACATGTATAGGACTCTGGATGTAGATAAGGCGATGGAAGACATCACTCAAGGTTCGTCTAGTGTGTCAGATGTCGTTCTAAGTGAGTTTTTGTCCATGACCTACTCAGAGGCGATCGCAGATTCTACAATGCTAATTGCTGGCGCCAAGAGCCTACAAAGCAACGAGTGGGAATCGCTGAAACTTGATTATCTGACGATGCGTGGTAACCCCGAGCAGTACAAAACCACCAGCACCAATGCAGCTCTAGCTCACAACACAACGTTCTTCACAAAACCGTTAATTTCATTTCTCAATCAATATAGGCAGCAACCGGACAATTATCCGGAATTCAATGACATCACTGCGGACCTAAACACCACCGCAACTGCAATGACGTTACTGTACCACCAAATGCAGATTCACTCGGGAAGTAGCGTAGGACAGCTGCTTGAAAAGCACAGTAACGATACTTATTCATTTAGCAAGGCTACTGAGTCTACGTACCTAGACACAGTCTCGGCGTTATTAGGTTCAAAAGAACATAGATTTGAGCTGTTGAATGCGACAGGTTTAGCAAAGCAAGTGAGTGAAGCCAACCACATATTAGAGGCAAAAATGGGTCACAACCAAGACGTCTCGATGACGCCGAACGATAAATACGTTCTAACACCCTATTAGGCCGAGAATGATTACTAGTGATTACATTGTCAATATCAAAGGAGACGAAGTGACTTTGATTATTGGAGAAAAAATTCCTCAACGCTTCATTATCGAAAAGATAAGGGTACGTCATGAATCTGAGACTCTAGAACTATGCACACTGAATAGTAAAAATGATGTATTGGTGCAACTGGAGTCAAAACACGCAAATTACATTTGGTCTAAGCGAGATCTGCTATCTGAGATGGGGATTGTGTGGAATAGCTCAGGCATCTACCCGCCCAAGTTAAAACACCTATCTGGTGCGGTTGTTACAAGTATCGACTGGGTTCCAAGCTAACTTCTACTTGTCAGTGACTATGCCGGTTACTGAAGTAGACGAATCTGACGCGAGAAATGAACTCGCGTGGCTCAGATATTTCAAGGTCACACAATCATCGGATTAGTCATAAGCAGGGCTAATCCGAGTTTCCTATCACGTTACATAAAAACAGCAGCTTAACTCAACTGAACATAAAATGTACTACCATGTAGGAAACAATCATTTCCAATATGGGCAATTAGTTTTTATGGATGCTGACAATATTGAGTTTAAGTGGGTGTTCAACCCGCCAAAGAAAGAAGTTAAACAGCCCGATACAATCTCACTCAAAGACTTTGATAGTCTTATTGACCGAATCGACAATCCTAGTGTTGACCCACTGATAGCAGCCCGTAACCAAGCGATCTTGTGGCTTACTCTTGGCTCAGCTTTTCGAGCAATTGAGTGCTCCAAATGGCTAGTTAAAGAGGCACTATACGAGAATGGGGAATTGATGCATTTAACTAGGATTAGAGCTAGCGCGACTAAAGGAAGCCAACCAATTATCGCACCAGTGATTATCGATAAGGAGCGATTCTACATAAATAGGTGGTTAGATCTGAGAGTCAAACATCGAGTCGGGTTGAACTACGGTAAAAGACGGGAGCAGTATCGCGGCCTAGATCCTGATAGCCCTGTATTCATGAGTAATCATCACGGAGAGTGGAAGTCATTCGCTTTACAACGAAAAACGGTAAAAGGTAGAGAGTACGAAGTCTGTACCAGTATGCAAAATACGATTAAAGCACTATATCGTGAATACGGCCATGCGGGATGCTCTTCGCACACAGGTCGCCATACAATAGCGCGGCTAGCTCAAAAAATTCTTAGTAAGAAATGCACAGATGCGGAACTGAAAGCCACTATTCAACACCTACTTCACCATAGGGACATTAGATCACAGGATGAATACGTCGATATCGAATGGAAGCAACTTAAGGATAAATCAGCCCTTATGTTTCGTTGAAAAATTACAATCACGCACACTGCGTCACGCACCTTGCATGACGCAGTGTGCGTGATATGATATAATTCTGTGTAACGAATACAGGATATTAAAACAATGCGATCAGACCCTTTTCCAAGACGAGTAGTAACAGGCCAAGGTTTTTGCAATAGAGCCAAAGAAAGAGCAAAGCTCAGTAAACTGTTACTTCAAGGTACACACGTTTGGATACAAGCCCATAGACGGCATGGCAAAAGCAGCTTGCTTGAGCAGGTAGGTGAAGACATTAGACAAGAAGGGCATGATATTACCTTAAAACGATGCCATATCCTTTTTAATAGCGGTAATGAGAGTCTGATTAAACAACTTCTTCAAACCACATCAGATCTAATGGGCCAAACTGCGAGCATTCAGGCTAGTAAGTGCGGCTACACAAAATCTGACGCTATAATCGACTACATCAAAGATAAATTCGATAAACGCGAGTTGAATGTCAAACTTGACCGAGGAATGCCAAGTATTTCGTTCGAAAAAAGCTCTGATAACATTTCACTTAGCTCATTGCGCAGTGCTATGAGCCAACTTGACGAATACGCCTACGAGTCTGGTATCCGTGTGATTTTCATCATAGATGAGTTTCAGGAACTTGGTAAAACAGATGGGGGCATCGAAATTGAGTCAGCCATTCGCCACCAGCTAGAACAATCTAAGGCCATCACTTTCGTATTTTGTGGATCAGAAAGAGCTTTAATGGCTCAAAGTCTAACCGATCAGAAAAGACCTTTATATAACCATACCAAGCCGTTTCCATTAAACAGAATAGCCGTAGAGCATTATAAAGATCATTTCAACAAACTGGCACAAGTTGAGTGGGGAAGCGTTCTGTTAGATGGTGTTATAGAAAGAATACTCGAACTCTCGGAGTGTCACCCTTACTACGTGAACTCTATTTGTAGTGATCTTTGGTTGTTACCTGATCCCCCTACAATTGCAGATGTGGATGAGGTATGGCAGGAAGTGGTTGATATGGCCGAGCGTGAAGAAAAAGGCTTGATATTGAGCCTCAGTACAAACGATAAGAAGTTGCTATCGGGCATAGCCAAGGGCATTAACGAGAGGCTTCAGTCAAAAGGGTCATATACAAAGATGAACATGGCTCCTAGCTCAGTGAAGCGCTCCGTTGACTCACTCATCAATAAAGACCTGATTGAGTTAACTTCTGGTGGAATTTACCGTGTAATTAACCCTGTAATTGCTGAAATAGCAAGGCGACATAGTTAATTGGAAACTGGGCTGGTGGCACTAGCTCTATCAGATAGGAAAAATAACACATGATCAAAGCACTAATAGAGCGGGTTCTTTTACGAAAAGGCTCAACTGGCACTGGGCAGTTCACGTTTGAAAAGAGTGGTGAAATCTGGATTTCAGCGGAAGAAAGAAAAGACCATATTGAAAACTTCGGTCAGCCAAAACCAGTAGTGGGTAAAACTCGATTTAACGATCGACTACTTGAGCAACAACGTAAGCTTGAAGAGGCTTTCGAACTTGTTCCTGAAGGAGTTGTTGTTGAGTGGGGTATCACCGATGGAGTGATCGAATTTCTAGTGAAAGAAAAACCCGTTGATTTTTCAGACCAGCAAGTCAAAGAATTAGTCGCTAATTTGAATGCAATTGCACAGGAAACGGCAGTGTTATCCAAGTAGGAAAATTCCAGAATTAAAAAGACCATTTAAATGGTCTTTTTAATTGACCTGCTTTACTTAAAGACCTATTATAAACACTCTGAAGTAGTCTCTATTAAAGGTTAAACATGGCAACTATTAGACCCATTCTTGCAGATAACTCTACAAGCATTACTGAGTTGAAGAAAAACCCTATGGCTGTAGTAGAAGAAGCTGATGGCTTTCCTGTTGCAGTTCTAAATAGAAACCAACCGGCTTTCTATTGTGTTCCTGCTGACGCCTATGAATTACTAATGGATAAGCTTGAGGATATCGAGCTTGCTCAAATAGTTAAAGATCGCCAGAACTCTCCAGAAATCGAGGTTTCATTGGATGACCTATAAGTTACGTTTCAAGGTTGAAGCTGAGAAAGAGTGGAAGAAACTGGATTCAACGGTAAAGAACCAGTTCAAGAAAAAATTAGGACAACGACTAGCTAATCCTCACGTACCGAGTGCCAAACTTAGTAGTTTACCAAATTGCTATAAGATAAAGCTCCGTAGCGCAGGATATCGCCTTGTCTATGAGGTTCGGGATGAAGAGGTTGTTGTATCGGTTGTCGCTGTGGGCAAGCGTGAGAGAAATGAAGTGTACAAGTCTGCAATAAAGCGACTTTAACGTGTGTAGGAAACATCATGGTACTACGTAGATCTTTTTCTGGACAACTAGACTGTAGATTTTCATAGTCTGGAAATCGTTGGTAACGACAGCGGCGTTTGCTTGCGTTATCAGCGGTTTAAGTAACCGACAGGGCGCTAGTCCACTCTGGAAAGTCAGAGACAAAACCAAGACTTTCCACAGCGAATTAGCTTGTTTAATTCGGTAATCACAAATCTCCGGAAAAGAGCTGGTGGCATTGACTTGAAAGGCTTTCAAGACTTCTTCCAGACCAACAAGTAAAGAGTAATGGAGAATAGATGGTCAGATCCGAATGTTTGCGATAACTGACCATGAGATTGGAGCTACCCACCTGTTTGACGCATCCAAAGCCAGTTCCAGTTTATTCCACCAGCATGCTGTCTAATCCAAAGTGCGTTGTGTCACAAAGTAGGAACATAAATGAGTCCTATATGTACATTATGTCTCTAGAGGTATTCCTGTAATTTCTACATATGGTGGTCAATATCAAATCGATATAGGCTACAGGAAACAACGGGTCGAAAAAGAGGTTTGATATGGCCGAGTCATCAATTCTATGGCAGAACATACAGCGTCGAATGGTTGATTTAGGAATTAGGAACATCGCTCAACTATCAAAGGAAAGTGGGGTATCACGGACTGTGTTGCAGAACTTAAAAATGAAGCCACACAAAAGCCTAATGTCTGACTCCGCACTAACACTAGCAGCTTTTTTAGGGTGCGGGGTAAGGTGGCTTGTGAGTGGTGAAGGGCCAATGAACGACGAGTGTTTGGTTAATGATATAGTCACAAGTCAGACGGTGCCCGTGGTTACATTGGAGTCCTTGTCAGCTGGGGTGGTAAGAGCCGATAGCAGCGTAAGGGTATCATGTCCCACAGGAGCAAAGGCAAGCGTTTTCGCTGTAGATCTGTCCTCTTCGCAAATCCCGCAAACGTTAAAAGAACGCTTTTCAGAAAATGGATATCTCTACTTTGACCACTCTCACACTCCCGTCAGTGGCAAGTTAGTCATCACCTTACCCAGCGAGGGAGTCCCTGAAATAATGGAGTTTGCGTCTGCATACGGCAAGGCTTTCGTTAAACCGTTACACAAAGACATTCCAACCAAGTATCAAATGCAGCCCTTAGAAAACCCTTCTTCGCTATTCGCGACAGTAGTAGGCTGGGCTACATCACTTTAGCCGACGAATAGGGTGCCTTTCTGGGTCTGTAGACGCAATTGTACTGGCCCAGTTTACGAGAAGTCAGATGGTCGAATTGGGCACCATAGCTCAATCATGGCGAGTAACATATCACGCGCTTTGTCACTTGGAATTTGATGCTCTGGCTTATACTTTTTGTGAACCTTGAGAGACTCACTGAGTACGTAGTCGTAAGGTAACAAAGTCTTATCCGACAAATCTGAACGAGTCGCGGCATGAGGATTGGCAACCATATGGTGGGCGAAGAACCGTAAGTAGGTTCCTAAGCTGAATAAGCCGGATTCAGAATGGATAGTCACTGCCATGTTCGCTCGTTCGATGACTCGAGCCGCAATATGAAAATCCTTATAGGTGATATTAGCGTTATTTTCTTCCACCAGCTCATTAAAGAGGGCGGGAGATACAGAGTACAACTTGTGGCAGAATGTCGATTTCATAAAGCTCAGTTGACGATGAGCGGCTGTGTAATACTGAAAAGCCATGCGACATGCTTCTTTCACTTGCGAAGAGTGATCGCTGCTCGTCGTAGCTGCATAAGGCTCTAACAGAATTTCAATGATGTCGCTAAACCAAACAGTGAGTGCACGATAATATTGCGCCTCATTTTCAGGTTTGTAGTCATTGTCGCGATATAGTTCAATCCCATGCTCAAGATATTCACCAGACGGTGCACTGGTTTTCGAACGGCAGAGCTTGTTTAAGAACGCATTCACTTCGGATTCCAGCTCAATTGCCATACTATTGAAACCGCCGTTTGATACGTTTTCTTCAATTTGAGTTTGGGTCAAACCTCGACCAAGCATCTCAGTTGCATTTTTGTAGCGAGTAACGAACGACGCAATCTTTTCCTCATGATTGGGGCCGGCAAGCTGAAACACTTGCTCAAACTGGCTCGGGTAGTGTTCAAGAAGAAACGTATTGATCTGGCTAACGAGGTCGTATGCAAAGGGATGGCCGGTGGCTTTGGCCACATTGTCTTGCGTGCGGGTATAGCAGTTGTTGATGTCGGCTACTGCATTAGTCAGCATCCGCGCGTATGCCGAACGGACGTCATTACGATAGTTATTCGCTGGGTTGGCGGTATTGTCTCGAATAAGTTGCGCGACGCGCTCTGAGTCGTAATACATACGTGACCTCACTTCTTGTTGCTATCCTGAGACTCAATAAGAGTGCTCTCAGTACTAAACCCTAATTGATTGGAAAACTCATGGGACAGTTCTACTTTCACTGGCTCGTAGAAGGGTGCCAAATCACCTTCCAGCTCCATGCTACTAACAGAATACAATTGGTCGTATTGCTCTTGGTACACCGGAAGCCAATCAGTACGTGGAATGATATGACCTTCTGGTGCCAATGGCGTAGTTACATCATCCACTGAAATGTTGCAGGCTTTCATCGCTGTAAATAGATCATAATTTTGTTTTGTTGGTTGTTCTGGGAAATAACGGTCGAGCCCAATGACATGTCGAACGTATGAGCTAGGTAGTTTATCTCTCATTTGAGATACATCACCGAAACACTGGGACAGTTCGTGAAATGCCGGCGCATTAATGCGCTGCAAAAGTAAGAGAGTCGCAGCAACAATGTAGATCAATGGGAATTTCTCATGGAGGGTCACCATGTATTGGTGGTACTCGCGAGAAACATACTCATCTAGCCATACTTTGGTCATAGCTTCGATACCACCAATAATGACATCTTGCTCATCTACAGAGAACTGCTCGCGCATCAGTTCTTGAACGGAAACGCTCTGAGAACCAACGGTCAAGCGCTTAGCAAGTGGCTTCGTCATATCCAAGCAGGGTTGCTCGTCAAGGATATAGCGCGAGATGGAGTAGATCTCTCTCATGCGGATGAGGTCATCTGCTAGTGAGACATCATTGGGACAATAGGTATTGAACAGAACGCTTTCCTTTGTTGGTTCTCGAAGAATGCGCTCTTTGCACTCTTGCGGCAATCCCCAATAGATCAAAAAAGGAGTAGCTGTTGAGCGTTCACCTACCATCGCAAAGCTACCAGCCAATCCCATAATGAAGTGTGCGTATCGGGACGCATCGTTCAAAGAAATAGCACCCATATTGCGCGTGCGATAGTTAGAGTGAAAGTTATGGTAGAAAGCGTTAACAGCAATCTGGGTAAGCACCTGAAACTGTGGGTTTGCATCGTTACACATGGCACCAATGGAATCGTAAGCGATGTATCGAGCGTCAAAACCAGAGGCGTGTGGTTTTTTGTATAGCTCGGTCTTGGCCATGCTTGCACCAAGCATTCGACCTTGAATTTGCTTAACACCACAAAAGCGTTGCCAGTCATGCCAAACTTCATATGCCAGAGGATAGAGAGCAATAGAGTTTTGAAGATCCAATCGTCGAGTGTTCAAGTTGGCAAAGAATGTTTCACGAGCATCAACTTGAGCTTGTTGCATTCTCGCTTGGTTGAGTTGCTCCGCTTGCATTTCCGCCATACGGCGGCGTTCATACCAATCACGTAAATGCTCTTGGTCACGCAAAGCACGCTCGATGCGCTCGATGCGTTTGGATTTCATGTATTGATCCGCAAGAAACTGACTCATAACTTCCTTTCACTTGTTTCACTAATCTCAAAATTAATCTTAACACGGTTATTGATTCCATCCCTACCAAAACGTAGAATATGTGATATATTATTTTTCATAATATTGATTTTTTATTGGTAGGGATTTAGGGATGAGCGCACGGAAACAAACCAATACGTCTGCAACGGCGAAAGACATAGCCAAAGGCGCAGCTAAATCCGGAACCTTAGATCTCCGTAACTTCACTCACTATACCCATACCTCCCTAGTGCAAGCGATTTACCTGCAGGCAGACACGATTAAAAACCAGCGCAGAAACAACCTGCTTTTGCTCGGTATGACTGCATTGTTAACCATTATGCTCGGCATCACAGTTTCCCAGCCCAGTCCTAAACCAGAGTATTTTGGTTGGGACGGCAGTAAATTCGTACGGATTGAGCCTTTGTCAGAGCCGCCTGTCAATATCAACGCAGCGCGTAACTGGGTCGAGGCTTGCATTATCAACGCGCTGGATATTTCTTTTATTAACCCAATCAAGCGCATTAACACCATTATCAATGATTGCTTCAATGACAATGGCAAATTGGCCTACCAGCAATGGCTTACCAAAGGGGCGAGTAGCGAGCTTGTTACGATAGGAAAAGCGGGGAGCGTACCGGTAGACAGTGAGTTGGGGCAGATAATATCAAAGCGCATTGCTCTAGACGCATCGGTAAAAGCACCGAGCCGTATTATTCCTATTGATCCGATTAAGGATGCGGAAACAGACGAAACCATTCTTCGATGGGAAGTCTCATTTCCAGTGATTATCCGTAAAGAAGTCGCAGATGTCGGGTCTGGCACTGCAACCATCGTGGTTAAGACAATCATCGTGCGAAACAACTCAGAGCAGTACCCGCATGGTGTCGCCATTGATAGCTTTAATCTAACGCGGGGCTAGATGATGGAGCGTTTTATAGTAGGTCTTTGTTTTACTCTGTCTTTCGGTGTCATAGCCGAGGATCTTGAAGTGAGTGCAATTGACTCCTTGCTTCAGCAAACCATACAAGAGCAAGCCGCTCGCCCAACCGTACAGGAGAGCACGGAAAGTCCTACAGCCAGCAGTGAAACATCATCTGAAGTAACCACACAAACCACTCGGAAGCGTACAGCAGCAGAAATACTCAGCACCCCTATTGATGGGTCGCCAACTGTGTACAATCAAAAACTGACCGCACTTCAAGCGGTACTAAAGCGCACCGATGACCCCAATGCGTTACTCAATGCTCTTATTGCCGAAGGCACTCTTCAGCTGTCGCCGAATGATATTTTTTTGCTGCGCTTGGCCATTGACGAGATAGAACGAGCCAAAAATCAGAACTTTGTCAATCCAACCTTGATAAACGACGAGTACATGGTGGATTACCGAGATAGGTACAAAACCTATGATCTATTTGTCCACGATACCGGAGAAACGTTGCTCGAGTTCTTGGATATAAACGGAGAACCATGGCCGATTTTCGACAAAAGTGAGAGTGATGACCTCAACATTAGGCAGGGTGAAGACCACATGTTATGGATTTCACCTAATACCAAATATCGACAACTCAACCTTTTCGTGACGCTGCAAGGATACAAAAACCCTATCCAGTTCATTGTGAAATACAGCAATGACAAAAGGCATGGATTGACAACGTTTAAAATCCCGACAGTGAGTCCCACCAGCACATTGGCAAAAACGACAAAATCGCAAGGGAATGTCACGTTATCTAGCCTATCGAATACGGTTGAGAGTGCAAACAGTGAGTTTGCGCCGGAAGGTCTTTCCTATGAAGACCTCACGTATTTAGCAAGCACTGGCCGATTTAGAGAAGAAAGTGAACTAAACGCATCGGCAGTGAACGTTCTGGTTTCTGATCCCTCAATCGCACAGGTCTGGTTTGTTAATGACCGCTTTGTCGTGAGAACACCTTATCACCTCTATGGTTTTGATGACATCATCAACGCTGGTGGGGCGATGAAAGTGTTTGTAACCACCCGCCTCAATAGCGTGGTGCCGATGAATACCGGAAGTGGTCAGGTCAACCTATACATTCCCAATTACCACAACTACGTGAGACGGTAGATCATGCAAGATTTAGCAAGTACAGAGCAGGTTGCGGAACAAGAACCGTCGGTGCACGAGACGTTAGCAAGCCAAGCGCACGAGCAGAATGAAAAGCCGAAAAAGAAAAAGCTCGAACTCACGAAACGAGGCAAATTGCTCACGCATATTGGGATGCTGCTATTTGTGGTTATAGCGATCATCATAGTTTTGGATTACATGACCAGTTCTGAGCCACAGGCCGGAACTACAGTGGCAGCACCCAACTCTATTACAGGAGCGATTCAAACTAGTGATTCGACAGTATCCACTGAACAACAGCAGCGCTTAGATGTACAGGAACAGCAAGACTTAGATAGCTCCAATCAAACCGGCAGCACGTTTGTTCAAAGCAATCTTTTTGATGTCGACGGCTTCAAAGAGGCCGAAAGCTCACCCAAGATAATTGTGGGCGCTTCAGCGAATGAACATGAAAAAGCAGGTGCACAACAACAGCAACAGTCCACTCAGATCAGCGCCGAAACTCAACCGGTGAATGTACTCGATGATGCCACTGATACCACTCGGCTTGGCGGGAGTGCTCAAGGGCGAACTGCCGGCTCAAGTTCTAGTGCTGTAACGACAGAAGCGAAACTTAATAGAATCACTGATCTGATGGGTGAATTCGACAATTCTCGTCAACAATCAGGTCGAACTGGTTCGATGAAAGCTGGAAATCGGATGCGTGTTGAGCAAGAAGAGCAAGTCGATTTCGGTCTCTCCGATACCGTAATTGCAGGCAACGCCACCACAGATAACCTATCTCAAGAGTTCCAGCCCCGCGCAACCAACACAAAAGGAAAAGGGCGAGGCTTGAGAGTTGGAGATACGCTAATCGGCAAAGTGAAAAATGGGCTAAGGTCAACGTCTCCCAGCCCACTGTTGTTAGTAGAGGTTGTGCAGCCAGAAGAATTGAAAGGGGCAATGTTCAGTTTTACCCCGCAGGTGGCGTATGACAATTATGTGTTTCAGTCGAATTCGTTCAACTACTTCGGTGAATCAGATCAAATCAACGCAATTGTCGTAACACCCAGTGCCAACTTAGAAACTGGATACCGCACGGACGTGGATTACCATCGCCTCTACAAGTGGGGGATGATTTTCTTCAGTGGGATTTTTAGCGGTGCAGCGGACTATGTGAACAATTTAGGTGGTTCGGTTGCGGTTGGTGGTGACACAGTGATTGAAACTAATGAATTTGATTGGAAAAAACTGGTCGCTTCATCCGCTGGTGGTGTGGCCGATAGCGCGCAGCAAGAAGTGGAAAAGGCAATACAGATACCACCAACAGTATGGATAGATGCCGGCGATATCATAGGAATAATGATTGCGGAAGACTACAACCCACAGTGGTTCCCGTTCATTCCCAAGCAGCGCAATGATTTGCTCGATAGTCGTCGAAGCCTTAACTAACAAGAGAGACTTAGTTGAATTATGTCAGATAAACATCAAGAAAATGAGCACACCATTGACACGCTAAGCGATCCAGAACGCATGCGAGAAGGTGTGGACCAAGACATGGATGAGTATGATGCGTTCACTGCCATTCAAGATGAAATCAACAACAATCAGGCATCATTCGAGGATGATGAGGAAGATGTAACCTCCGAGTCAGAGTCTGACGTTGTGGACCCATCGATTGAAGAAGGTAAGTCGCAAGTTGAGGATAATTTCGAACAGCTATTGAACCAAGTGACACCGACGACATTGGACACAGAGCCTGCTGAGGGAGTGAATGACGACAGTGAACAATGGATGCAAGCAGAGCGACCAATAGATAAACAAGAAGAAGATGTCGAGGCTCTACCTCCAAGTGATGACACAGAAGAGGCGCCCACTGAACTGAGCGATGCAGGTGAACAGACACCGGAAAGCTTACCGTTCTACCTCACCACCAAATTTTTTGCGGTGGTTGGCGTCATCATATTGATCAGTTTAGGTCTTCTGGTGATGACAATTGTCGATGATCTATCAGCAGGGGATGAGAAACCGACCGGAAACACAATGGGTGGGCAAGTGGGCACTGTTCAATCACCACCAACAGAACTTGCTTTGCCAGTAT
Source organism: Vibrio sp. R11-SG3-ISO3-SZ (assembly GCF_059834345.1). NCBI lineage: Bacteria > Pseudomonadati > Pseudomonadota > Gammaproteobacteria > Vibrionales > Vibrionaceae > Vibrio > Vibrio sp. R11-SG3-ISO3-SZ. Next base: position 43,105 of record NZ_JCBDGX010000042.1, on the reverse strand, counting down.
CAGAGGTGAACACGTCCGAGAGCATGGACACACCGACAGGGGAAGCGCTGTGGAATGGAGTCGCGATTAGCACCCAAAAGGATACGAACGACTACACCGATAGTGACCCGATCACGAGAGACCGTATTCGCAACCTGCAATCACAACTTACCGATATGACGATGAGACTCGATAGGGCCAATCAGCAAATCGACATCAAGGATACGGAAATACAAAGCGCGCTGAAGGAAAGAGATAGCGCACTGAGCACTATAGCGAGTCAGAAACAAGATATTGTGAAAGTGACAGAACGCTGGGAACAGGAAATCGAAAAATCCCGACTATTACAAAATGCTATCGCAAAAGCGGAAAACGAAATCACCACGTTGAGAACCGACTTGGCCACTGAGAAAAAGCTCACTTTACGGGAAAAACAAGGTCGAGAGGTAGCTGAGCAACGGTATTCAGAGCTATTAGCATCGCAATCCAAAGAGTTTATCGAACTCAAAAACTCAGTAAGCAGTTTAGGTGAGCGATTTGATGATGTAGTCGCCGAGCGAGAGCTGCAACAAGCCAAGAAATACTTAGCGGAATTGTCTCTGATTGAAGTGGACCAAGACTCGGGCATTGGTCGGTTTGCAGTCATAAAAAACGGCAAAGTAACCAAGCCCATAACCTTGCGTCAGGGCGAAGAACTCAAAGGCCGAGGGATTGTCAGTCGAATCGACCCATACGGATGCATTGTATTCGCAGATGGGGAATCGTATGAACCGCTCAATGGCTATTGCCCATAGGACGCAGACAAATGATTGAGTTAATCAAGTTATTCTCATACGCGACGTACATCATCTATGTCGCAGCAATTGTGGCGGGTGTAGTTATATGTATCAGCGCATTTATGCACCTAGACAGACTGAAAGGGAACCAATCAAGCGGGATGATGCAACCTGACAACACACCGCTGCATACTGTCACGCGATTCATGTTCGGCATTTTTCTGATTGGTTCGAACATGATCGCAATGTACTCAATACGGTCACTAGGAGCGGCAGAAAGTTACGTGACGGACCCATACGCTGCACTGGGGTACATTCAAGGAGTACAGGTCAGTGAAGATGAAAAGATTCTAGCGTTGTTCGCGCTTACCTTATCAAGAACCATTGGTGCTCTAGCGATCACCAGTGGCTTGAAACACGGCTCAAATATGAGTCATCCACAGGAACAGGTTCGACAGTCGGCACGATTACGCTTGCTGTGGGCCGTTCCTTGTTCTTTGATTTTTATCTACCCAGAGTGGTGGATAGACATCGCAGCAACCTATTACAGCAAAGCCGCATATTTTTCAGGCCTCATTCATGGATTGTAATTAAAGGAAAACCAAGATGACTAATCTAGTAAATGGCCGTATGGCCAACACACTCAAATCAAAAACAAAACTCATGGCAGCGAGTGCATTGATGCTTACTTCGTCGCCAGTGTGGGCCGCAGACCTTACAACGCTAGGAGGTCGAGTTGTTCAGATTCTATCGCTAGTGGTAGGGATCTGTTTACTCGGCGCTTTCACGTACGGAATCATCAAGATGGTGGGCTTTTTTGCGGGGCTGAAGAAGCTTAAGGGTGCACAGCAGCAGGACCCATCAGCTGGCAAAGATCTTGGTATCGACTTCGCTATGGCCCTTGGCCTAATGGGTGTAAGTGTCATCATTAGCTACGCGGTAGTCTCATTCTTTGGCACAACAGCAATTATCGATGCAGTTGTTGGCTCAACAGGTCAAGAGTCAATTATTAACCTTAACCTTGGGCAAGGAGAATAATCAATGGCAGGGCATGTCATGTATCATATCGGTATGAATCGCACGCACGGAAGAGACCGTCTACTCGAGCAAGGCAATGCTCAATTTGTAGCCATGGCAAAGACTGTCATGTTACGAGATGAGTACACATGTCAGTGCTGTGGTTTCAAATCAACCGCGTGGCAACAAGTGGTCACGCGCAATGAGCAGTACACGCTCGCTGATTATACCGAAGCCAATATGATCACGGTGTGCCCATTGTGCTTTTTGGGGTTAAGACTGGGTTACGCCGCAGAAGAGGACAATATCACCTTCGTATACCTTCCAGAACTGACACAAGCTGAACTAAACAACTTGATGCGTCTGATCTATTTCTATTTAGAATTGCCAGAAGTGGATGTTGAGGAAGAAAGCCTAACGGAAGAGCAGCAATCTTTGAACGATTGTAAGTCCTATGTCGAGGCACTATTGATGGAACTCAGAGACCGTCGACAGGTAGCAGATAAAGACGTATACACGCACTGTAAAATCAATGATCTCAAAATGTTAGCCACAATGTTTGCGCAGATGCCTGATGACAAGTACGCGAAACGAGAGGCATTCTTGAAACCAATGAGGTATCTGGCCGATCCATCAATAATGGTCAAGTTCAACAATCACTATCGTGACACCATTTTTAAACAGTTGGATGGTCATCGAGAAATCTTAAAAAGCGCGAGCTTCAAACTGGACTCTTTGATTCGATAGAGTGAGTTATGACCGATGAACGAATTTGTGCTGATATGGAAAGTGAACCCGCTAGAAAACCACTCCCAGTGGTTATGCATTTGGCCGGACTGTCGAACGCAGCGCGCAGATTCGTTGGAAGCAGCTTTGAGCGTCGAGGATGTATCTAAAGCCGCCATTTGCTATAGCAATATCGCGGTCGAACATCTAAACACGAATAATACTCGAGCACGACTGATCCACTTCAATCTTACTCCATTCGAGTATCGTTATGTGCTAGGCCTGTTGGATGCATACTTACCAGACTTTGAAGATGAATCCAGCATTCTATCCAATGGGCAAATTCATAGAACAGAAACAAAATTAAAGCGTCTCATGCAATGGGTCGGACGCTTTCACGCTCACCGGATTTTGTTCGAGAAGCAGGTGGGAAATAACACGAATGTTGCGCGACCAAGCGACTCGTTTAGGCGCATGGCGCAATGGCTACAACGACGCTCGTGTCGAATCTATGCCGAAGGTGCGGTGATGGATAAACACGTCTACTGCGCTCGGTGGGCCGCGACTCATTGGCCAGAAATGATAAGACTAGGGGTTGCTTCCACGCCGACACGAGACGCAGGCATGTTGAAAGCCTGCAGAACCGATCCCGCTAGAGTGCTGTTGATAGAGCAGGCAGCGTTTATCCTCGTAAATTTCTCTAAAACCACGGTGGACCTTGATTATCCGGCCAAACAATCGGTTTGGGTGTCCAATGCGGAGTTGAATGCCATTGCCCAAGCTGATCCGAAAACACGATTTGAGGTGGAAGACCTACTGGTATTTGCTGTGAGCGAGTTTGAACCTGTCGATGTATTGGTAGACGAAAGCTATGAACTGGCAGTCACTCACGGGATTGTTGCGCGTTGTGTATCAAATCAGTTCGATGGTACGTGGACGATGGCGTATTGGCGCTCAATGGAACGTGCCAACTGGATTTCATTGATTGCACAGGTGAAAAAACAGTTTCAAGTAGTGATTAGCGGTTACGGTGACGGATATTTGAGCTTCTACTGTTGGGAAGGCGAAATGGCGCGCCTCACGGAGATGCTTCGGTTGAGAGCCGCAGTGCTTAAACAATCAGACCAAGATTTTGATGCTGAGTTCAAACAGGAACTACGGTCGCTTTTGCAATCGCGAGAGGACAGCTTGAATGCAACTACAACAGATAATGACGAGTTAGACAATGACTATTCACAAGCACAGACAGCCGGAATTTAATCAAAATACTATTGGCCAATCGCTAAGTGAATTAGAGCAAATTGATAGTGATGTGGTACGGATGTTAGACCATGTCACTGAACAACCAACAAGTAAGCTACGACAAAAACTTTTGAGTTCCATTGTAGAAAAAATGGAAACGGAGTTAGTAGCTGCAGAAAGTGGGGATGAAAATGGGAATTCTTGATTGGCTGAAACCTAAGCAGAAGATAAAGCACTTCGACTCGACACGTTACATTGATTTGGAGACCCCCTGCCATATCGATGAACATGCCCTGATAACTCGCAATGGTGGCCGAGTTACTTTGATCAAAGTAAATGGAAGCATGAATATTTTAGGGGAAACGGGGGGTGAAGAGTTCTCAGCCACGTGTGAATCTGTCCTATCAATGATGCGGACCCTATTCAATAATGATCCAGATGTCAGTCTCACGTGGACGTACGAGCAAGATCCAGAACTCACAGAAATAGAGCTCCGAGAACGGGTACGTCCATCAGTCAATGCCGCGGCTACGCTCGGCCTAGAAGTAGCAGACATATTTGAAGAACTGGTGCAAGGGAACGGGGAATACTGCATGTCACAAGATGCATATGTTGCCGTCTGGACAACCCCTATTCCCCAACAAGAGTACGTAGACGGGAAGCTAACCAATGTCGAAACGGAGAATGTACCGTTGATGCGAGTGCATGACTTCATGTTCAAAGGGTCTGCGAACCCATTTCTTAGTGATCTGCAAACCATCAAGAAGCACCAAAACTACGTTAAGACGGTCATCGAAAAACTTAGGCAAGTGCAGATAATTTGCGACAAGCTTAAGGGGAAAGAAGCGGGACAAGAGATCCTTCGCAAAATTAACCGAGGGGATCACGCTTTTACGCCGATAGTGTACCCAGACGCATTAAGTGAGATAACACCGGCCACCGACAAAGCCATAGTTGACCCACAAACAGGAAGAGTCGACGTATCCTCATTTATGGCGCCTTCCATGGCAGAGCAGTTGGTGAGACGCAATATTCACGAGACCAAGCATGAAGGCGTATTGAAAGTGGGTAATATCTTTTACGCCACCCACACAATAGATGTGTTTCCAAAGCAGCGTCTCTCCTTCAATAAGTTACGCAAAGCACTGAAGGGGACACCATTTAGAATGACCTTCATCATCAAGCCTAAGCCGGTGTCCATGCTCAGCAGTATTCATGCATTTATGAATGATCACTTGGCAGGTTTGAGTGAGGACAACCGCGAAGCCTATAGGCAAATGCAACTTATGCGTAAGAACGAGGAAGAGAAAGACATACCGAGCGTATTTGTGCAGATTTTGCTGACCACATGGGCTAATAATGAGCAAGATGTACTTCGCTACTCTTCGATTATTGGTAATACCATGACCGACTGGGGTGGTGCGCGGGTAGAATATGACAATGTTAGCCCATTTCAGACGTTTTTCACCAATATCGCCGGCGTTAGTACTAATAGTCATTGTCTGGGTACCATCATCGGTGTGGATAGACTCATCGGTTCGTTGCCTCATCAATTGGAGAGCTCGTTAGAGAGCTATGGACCAATCATTTTCCGTCATGACAGCGGCAAAATAGCATCGTACAACCCCAACAGTAATCTTCAAGACTATGACTACACCATCTACTTAGCGCGCCCGAGACAAGGTAAATCGCTGTTGATGAACATGAAAGCATTCATGAAGCTTCTGGCGGAAGGGGCTTCAACATTGCCACTTATCACGTCTATTGATATAGGCCCGTCGAGTGAAGGTGAATTGCAACTTGTGCGAATGGCGCTGGAAAAACGATTTGGCAAAAAACAAGCCAATCGAATGGTTGTAAGTCAACTATGGGACCCATCACGCGGGGATTGGAAGATCAACCCAAATGACATCCGTCTGGGTCGAAACTATCCAACCAAACAGGAAATGGAGTTTATCACGAACTTTTATCATTCGGTGTGTGCAGACGCAGACACCGGCAGACCGATTGATGGAGGGGCAGACATCATCAATGTGTTGGTGGAGAGAACGTTCTTACACCTTGCAACTGCACACGGAGAAAAGATATTTAGTCCGGCGCTTGCCCCGCGACTTTTAGAGCTGGCGAAGGAATACGACATCGCTGTGGACAGGAAAGATCCACTTAATGAACAAGAGAAAAAATTCCGCAGCTACTATGAATTGCGAGACGAATTCTTCTTGAGAGATTGTATCGAAGGTGCATCACTAGCACATCGATATGCGATGCCAACGGTGCAAGACTACATCGCTATGCTGACGACGGACCCAACCATCCAAGATAGGTTTAAAATCTATCGTGAGGCTTCCGCCATCATTGCTCACAAGCTCAAAACGCATCTTATGGAAATGCCGCACCTAACACGCGTTACGACGATAGATTTTTCCGAAGCGAGTGTGATTAGCTTTGATTTAAAACCGATCGCTGAGGGGGCAACGGATAATGCGTCCCGTATCCGTTTGTTCACGGAATACATGCTAGCGATGAACGTCGGCATGAACAAATTCTTCATCAACGACTCTATTCTTCAAGATATGAGCCCAATGTATGTGAAATACTGGAAGGATAGGATCGACCAGTTTAGTCAAGTGGACAAATGCTTGAACTTGGATGAGTGGCACTCTCTGACGATTAAATCCATTGTCGGTGGCGAAGAAATTTCGATGCCGGTCGCAGGTTCCGCGTACATTGAATGGTTAATCAAACAAGCACCTAAGTGGCGCATGAACATCAACCAAGCGAGTCACTCATCTGCGGACTTTACTTCTGCAATGAAAGATCTCGCGACGAATGTCTTTATCTATTCTGGTACCAAAGGAAAGGAACTGGAGCGAATCACTAAAGACTTTGGTTTGACAAAACCTCAAGTCGCGGCACTTACTGAGTTGCACTCACCTGATGAAAGGGGCTCACAGATGCTGTGGCTGTATTCTGTACGCTCGCAGGAAGGGATCACAGGTGTGAGAGGCTCGGCGAAAGTAGAGTTCTTGTGTTGCGGCAGTATGTTGTGGGGGTTGAACACCTCTGCGAAGGATTTGCCTCACAAACTGAAGTTAGAACGTGAGCACAGTGGCCGACCTTGGTTGAAAGCTCTTTGCAAGGCATACCCCAATGGTTCGATGGAAAAGCATCGCTCAGGAATCATAGCTCAACTTAGAGAGTCGAACATGGAAGCCGACCAAGTGCTAGGTAGTGTCGAAGATCAGCTTTATTCACGAGTGTGTCAGACACTTGTAGAAATGGAGTACGGAAAAGAAGTACTGGCAGATGTTGAAGCTATCAAGAAAAAAATAGCCAAAAATTAGCGACGGGTGGGCTAGAGACGGTGCTTGCTTAGAGAAAAACTTGATGCGTGTCGGCGTCGTAAAGTACCCACTCGTCAAGCCCGTCGTCGCCAAACTCATCGCTATAAAGTTCTGGTTGTTGTTCCCCATAAGGCGGCAATTGGTGCTCACTGAGAAACTTGAGTCGCATTTGATCAAGTAATTGGTGGGCCTCATCAATTTCCCTATCCAACATTGCATGAAAAGAGGTGAAACCGGAGATGGTAACAATCTCATCTGGCTTCAGATTCGGGCGGTTAAAGAAGAGACAAAGTGTGTTCGAGTGTTCAAGTTGACCAATTCCGAATACGTTAAAGAAATGCCTAGAAAATTCTTCGTTTGTGCAGTTGATTGCGTCAATTTTCACATCGAAAGTCGCTTCAATCGTGGTGTTCGTTATTCCATCGCAATCATCGCTTTCACAATGAACAGACAATATACGTGCTTGGTAGTGATAAGTCATTGAGGTTTTGGACATAAGTTCCCCTTGGGGTGAGTAAAAAAGCTAGGCGGAGCCTAGCTTTTAATAATGGTGAGAACGTTGAGTCTATGTACGCTTGCGGAGCCAACCAAAACCAAGCAAAGCGACTAGGGATAGGAAGCCCAATGAACCGCCGCCGCCGCCGCCGCCAACAGCACCGCCCGTTGAATCATCATCGGAGCCAGTGGCGATAGCGCCGCTCAGAAGAATGGTATCTGAACCATTCAAATCGATTTGAGCGTTTTTTGCAGATGTGATGCTTTGACCACCAGCATTAAAGGTGACCGCGATAGTACAGGCATCGCCAGACGCCAATGTCGTATTGCAGTCGGTCACATCCGCAGAGAACAATCCAGTAGAATCGTTCAAAGTTGGCGTGAGTAACTGAGATGAGTTGGTGTAGTTAGCCACCACTACATCAAATTGCTGCGCAGATGTTGAGCCGCTAGTGACATAGCGAGTAGCGCGAGGGTACACCAATTTATTCATTGCTCCGGTGATGTGATCCATTGCAAGAGTGAAGTGCTGCACATTACCCACATAATCAATGATACTTGATGATGAAATAACACCAACGATATTGCCGTTGTAAGAGACAGGAGTACCGCTATCGCCTTCACCAAAGCTCATATTAGAGAAACCGTAACTCTTGAATTGATCAGTACCATCATATGAGCAAATGATGCCCATCGTATCACTGGCTGTACACACCGCTTCAACATACTCATCGGCGAGTGAATCAAATTTCGAAGATGGTGGCGTATTGGTGCTGATGACGCGTTCAACGCCTTTTTCCCAATCGGTGGTGACACGCAATTGCATCTTCTGCATCACAGAGGGGTAAGACTCGCTTTCAGTTACGCCCCAACCGCGAAACGTCACAGTGGTATCAGCAGGTAGGTAGGACACTAGATTATCAGTGTCATACAATGGCACGATACGCGCACTGTCCGAATGAGGGATGGGTGCCGACAGGCTAAGTAGTACCCAATCAGACGTAAAATCACTGGTCTGGAAGGTACGTCCGTTCATATCGGTGTCGGCAGGATAGACATCCGTGTCAAACCAGTTCTGAGCTTTAGTCACCCAATCATTCACAATCGGTGCGTTAGCCCCGTCAACAAGGACGGTGTACGTCACATCGGTAGTTTTGAGTTCGCTGCGAACACCTTGGCTTACATTGAGACTTCCCGTATTTGGCAGAGCGCCATCGACGGTATTATCGGAAGTAAAGCAATGGCGAGCGGATAGCAAGTAGCTAGAACCGATAAGGGCACCGCCACAGTTAGAGCTATTGTTTACCACAAGCTTAACAACATAATCCTTGTAGTCCGAAGCGCTGACATCTGTACCATTGAGTACCGCGTGAGCATTGAGAGATAGCGCTGAAGTAATAGCCGCTACGATAGTTGACGTTTTTACATTCATAATTACCGGTTCCATGTGATTATTTACAGGTAATGTTATCATAATAAGAGAAATAAACAAGCTGTTTTTGATAAAATAACAAAAAAAGTATATGTTATTTTTTATAGCTGATCCTATTACAGCAAGAGAAGAGTCAAATGGAAAGATTTATCGAAGGTTACTCGGATAAAATGCCGCTTTCATCCCAAGTCCAGATGGTTGTCGATCTGAGTAAGCCAGACATTTCGCTTAAGCTAAACGATATTCACTCTATCTTAAACGAGGTGATTTCTGAGGTAACCGATAAGCCGCTCATTGAACAGGTGTTCGATATGGTTGAAGAACTCAACTGCGAGGCTTATCAGACGGTTGTACAAAGGAATCCGGCTCTGAACCTAAGTAGCAACCAACTGCACACCTTGGTGGATGGGCTTGGTAAAGAAATGAAAGGTCGGGAAGAAATCTACAGCAGTAATCACGAAACCCACTCTAGTGTGGTGAACTCATTGTTTAACTCGCTAGCCTCAACAATGCTTAACCCATCTTTGAGAGATGACAGCCCTGACCGTCAAGCAGCGGCAGAAGAATTGCTTAAGGATTGGATGAGACAAGGGAAGGTGTAATATGTTGCCAGCACTGGAAACCAAATTAAATCAATCTGCCGAGCTACGTAAAAAGCTGACGGTATTAAGTTCCTATATTCACAAAAATTTGGTGCCGGTTCGAAAGCACCATGAAACGGCATGTGAAGAGATTGAAAAACAGTTTCTTATGCAAATTAGGCTTGTTGAGTCAGACAGCATCATAGCGAATCCACATAAGTACACAGCAAAAGCATTTAGCCACTCTGTCATATCGAGAAGGCGATTGGTTAACTCCATTGAGCAGTATTTAGAAACCACTGCTCAATGGGCATATAGCGCATCCAACGAACTTAGGAAGTAACGAGCATGATAGTGAATAATCACCGTTTTATAGCGATCGAAATAAGAGAGAGTGTTGCGAACATCAGTTTTGAAGCTTGGATACCACTCGATGCTACCGGAGAAGCAATTATCAGGGGTACCATTGTCGCGCTGGAGAACGCGCCAATAATAGACTACGAGGTGAAGTGGGACGTGGAAAGTCTGGCTTTGTATCGCGATCGTGGTCACGGGCGACGATTGGTGGGAGTGACAAACCTAAATCAATTACAAAGTGATCAGTTGAAAAAACTGAAAGAGAATTTGACGTGTACTTCGGCAGTCAAACAATTCGACGAAGACGTATTGACGCTCTTTCATGAACTGTTAAGCAAATTCTTCAGCGATCGTAAGCGCAAGCAAGTAAGAGAAGAACTCGAAGGTGAGTAGCTCAACAAATTTTCCTTTTAAGTGGGGTAATATCAGTGGAACTGCGCTTGTAGTGAGCCCGTAGACAGAACCATACATCACCGGCTGTTCCATTGCGATGGACTTTTCGGTTAGTGCGCCACGCACGAGCAATGCCTTGTTTACCCGCTAGCCAAGCTCGATGAACCTTCGTTGAAGCAAACAGCCTTCGGATGCCCCGAGCAGGTATCACCTGAGACCAGCAAACAATAAAAGCCCAATGATATACTTCATCATTGCATCTGCTCATCAATTGCCCTTCTTAGCTAGTTGTCGACTGCGATTTTACACGAGGGGCACCTCTGAAAGTGGCTTCGTGAGCGCCAATTCGCTCTAAATAGCTCTCGACTGAAATGTGTGGCCGCATAGACACTTTCTCCCATTTGCCACCCGCTGCCCGTAGGTGGATGACCCCAGTATAGTGTTTTGGTTTTTTTTGCCAAAGTGTGTCATCAATCAGACAAAAAAGTGTTTCGCCAAATAGGTGAGGGTGGGTGTCTTTAGTCGCCAGTTTGTGCTCTCTTGCTTGAGGCGAGGTGCAATGCAAGTTGCACGGAAACTTGAAGGACGCTTTGAATTTCTGCATGTCATAAGCCCTATGTGATTAACGCATGGATATTGTGTGAGTAGAATAAATCGTTACCAAGTAATAGAGATTCACACTGAGCATTAAAACAGATCTCTTTTCTACCGGTTGGCTCTGAATAACCCTGCAATGCCTTATTCAGTAATGCTTAAAGAGCTTTCCAGAAAACTAAAATACTGAACCTACATAGCTCAATCCATTCTGAAAAATCAGCTCAATACGATGACTTTTCAGAAGAGACCAACGCCGCTTCGCTTTGCTCAAATCGTTGATAGCGATAGCAAAAAACGCTAAAGCTACAACGATTACCAGACTTAGCTTGGATACAGGGTAGATTTTCCAGACCTTAATCTAAAGGGTCACGTAATTTCCCCTTGTTACTGTTCGTCGTAGGTAATGCGATTTTGGTAACTGCCCCAAGCATCCCATTTCGCACGTTCCATCAATGCTTCACCGATACCCATTAGAGTGCTACGGTCTGAGAAAAACGCATCTTCGATTTGTTCGAGAGTGGCGTTTTCTGCTAGGCCAGAAAGAGCGCTAACAGGGTAAATCGCCTCTACAGAATCAACCCATTCCTTGATTTCTGTCGGTGTTAGTTTTGGCAGTTTGGTAGCCATAGGTCGCATATTCCCCTTAGTTTTCTTTGGTTGGCTTACCAACTCTTTCAAAGTAGCTCTCAAGCTTTTCTAACATAGATAAGCGTTCATCATGATCGCCATGATCAAGAGTTAAGTAAGCGTCCCATAGCAATTGCTTTTGGTCTGGTAGTGGCAAACGTTTCTCATCAAACAGCGGAATTTCATTGGCATGACTAACTCGAAGAGTTGCCCTATCTCTAGGATGCAGATCTTGATTTGAGAGTTGTTCTAAATGCTTCTCTAAGATAAACATTGTGTAACGCTTGTCAGTAGCAAGTTGAATATAATATCTAAAGCCATTTTTCTGCTCTCTGACATTAATAACTGTTACCACTCGCCCCAAAAATGTCTGCTTTTTTTCGATGCTATGGTTAGAGTTAAGAGATGAAACAAGTGCTCTCTGACCAATGGAAAATTCTGAATCAGCCATCATGTTCCCTTATTGCTTTAATTTTTGACTTTTTAGCCTAGCAACGATTCGCTTAGAGCCAATATGACCAATTAATACCACCGTTACGAGAGTCACAACGCCTAAGAGTACACCGTAGTTTTTAAATACAACTGCTATTCCATACCAAAGCAGCAGTAAAATTCCGATCAATGCGACCAATCTGATAATGGGCATAAATTTCCCTTAAGTTTCGTAAGTTTGATGTGTTGAGCGTTCATCATGCTTGTCCTTTACTGGACGGGAAGAGTCTATCTATCTTCTGAGAAAGTCTCTCGAACGTATCAGAGTCGCTTTTTCCACCGCTGTAGCTAGTACTTCGTAGTGAATAATCCATTGAAAAACGGGGTAAACCCGCTGATGGTGATGCGTCAGACATATAAACACGCTTGCCCACCAGACCAATTTCTCTAGCAGCATCTCTGATGCGACTTTTCCACACAGAGTTGTTTAAGTTTGCTTGAGCAAAGCCCTCAAATTTTTGGTTTAAATCCAAGTTTGTGGAATTCATGTGGACATTTCCATGATTACGAATCTGTTCATTTGCCCAATCTATCAACCATTGAACTTGCTCTGATTTACTCTTCTTCATAACGGTTCATACCCTGTTAAAGCTTGATTAGATCGTTTGCCAATTTCTCCTACTGTTTGTTTTTAACGGCTATTGGCTTGCCATTTTTATCTAATACGGTGTACCCAACAGAACGAACACGCTCCATTTCTGTTTGAGTATCACTATCAAAACCATCCAATCGGTCTAGAGTTACAACATAGCCTTTCGCACGAAGTGATCTAACCGCTTCACCCACTTCTTTATCCGTTTGCATTTTTCGATAATGCTGCAACATCTGTGAGCAAAAGAACCCCAACAACCCGACGAAAAGAGCCAAAGCTAGTGAGTTGGCATCAAGCATTATTTTCCCCTTAGAGTGTGAACAGCGCGCCTGTGCCAATAGCTACAAACACCCAAATTATAACAACTATTGATTTAATCACGCTCAAGTGCGCGGTTTGCTTCTCTGCTTCATCCAGCATTTTTTGTTCAAATTCAGTCATCGCTCTTTCCCTCTATTACTCGTATTTACCTAAGTAGAACTCACGCGCATTCCAACTTGAGTCGAGAGGCTTTCTATCAAGATTTAAGTGGGTGATTTTGTATTCAGTATCTTCAACGCCGATCTCTACCCAACCAACTTGTTCAGTCCTAATTTCATTCTTCTCAATCACAGGCCACTGAGAAATAATATGGTTTGCACTGTTTGCCATTGTTTCATGTGCATAATCAAGAATCGCTTCGTTTAGCTCTGGAAGTGACTCGCGGCCTGTTACGACAAGCCCTACCGAAAGCCCTTCAAATCCGCTAAGTACATCGAATTTAGCCATCTAAATTCCCCTTGTTACTGTTCGTCGTAGGTAATGCGATTTTGGTAACTGCCCCAAGCATCCCATTTCGCACGTTCCATCAATGCTTCACCGATACCCATTAGAGTGCTACGGTCTGAGAAAAACGCATCTTCGATTTGTTCGAGAGTGGCGTTTTCTGCTAGGCCAGAAAGAGCGCTAACAGGGTAAATCGCCTCTACAGAATCAACCCATTCCTTGATTTCTGTCGGTGTTAGTTTTGGCAGTTTGGTAGCCATAGGTCGCATTTCCCCCCTCAACGAGAACAACTAAGGTCAATTTCCATCATCAAATCTTCTACGCCTGACTGACCTAAACCAAAGCGCTTACCATAAACATCACATTTTGAGCACTTCATCCAATCAAATACAGCATCACGCCTCTTATCGTGCTCACCAACATTGCTCCACTTTTCCCAAGAGTGAGCGCAGCACTTAACATGTTCTGGAAGTGGATTTGCTTCAAATTGGTATCCTTCTTTGTACTGTTTAGTGTATTTGTAATACTCCACATTAGCACCGACATTGGATACCATATCAGCGCAATAAGAACAGACTCGCCACCATCCATGATTTTCGCTTTCATCAGGATGGACATAGTATTTACCTACAGCCTTTTCACCTTCACAAAGCTCACAGAGACGCTTTGGCTGCTTAGTCTTCATTTGACCTGTAAGAACGTTAATTGCGGCTTCAAATGCTTCTCTGCTCATCCTTTACCCCTTAAATAAGAAATTCATCTATATAATCGATACAATCTTGTTGTGTCTTTTGATGGTCAATAACAACTTCAACTTCAAATCTGTCATCAACAGCGTACCAAGTCCCGTTTGATTCTTGGTCTATAAAGTAACCTTCATATCGCATAGTAAATTCCTATATCTTGTGGTGTCTCAGCTGCTACTTGCTACTATATGTAGTAGTTAAGTGAAAGGGGGGATTTTCCCTTATCTAGTTGGTACAACTTCGAAAACAGCATCGTTATCAATCATAACCTGACGCTGAGAATCACCAGACAACGGCTTTAGTGAAACAAGAGTGCTGTCATTGTAACCCTCATACTTACTAGCCGTACTTGCGTCATAACCGTGAATCGCTACCAAACGACATTTGCCAACTTTTGGTTGTTGAATAAAAGATTCATGGCTAAAAAACATACCTTTATTGATTTCAGTAATCGTTGCTGTTTGCATTGTCTTGCCTCATTTACTTAACCTACAACAAGCATAAGCGTGACTAGTCACGATTGCAAGTTTTATTGTGCAAGTTTTGTTCTTTTTTCAAGAAGCGCTTGAGCGTATGCCTTTACGGATTTTTCATCATCCTCATGGACTCTGATATTTATTTGCTTGATACCCATAGCTTTATCGCGCTCCCGTTGCTCTTTCTTTCTATCGTTAGCTGTTTTAGCCATTTTGGTAAATATCTCCCATTGAAATCGCAAGTGTGAATAGTCACACTATAGCGCCAACTGTGCTGCCTTTTCAAGCTGCTTTGGTGCAATTTCGATATATAAAACTGTGGTCTGAATTTCACGGTGGCCTAGCGTCCTAGCTATGGTTTCAAGTGATACGTTGGAGGCGTTCAATTTGGACGCTAGAGATCTTCTGCCACTGTGCGAACTTGCACCCTTTAATCCAGATTTTTGATAAATAGTGCGTATTAAAAGCTCAACAGAATCAGCAGCATAGTAAATATTCTCACTTCCATCAGACATCACTCTGCGTTTGGCTTTTAACGAGTACGGGAAGCCTTTGGAACTAAGAACAAAACAACTATTCGGATTTAAGCCTTGGTATTCAAAGTTAAGCGATATGCCCTGCTTAAACCTCAGTCTGTAGTCGATATATTTCTGTATCACGCTCTGAGCGCGTTTGGATAGCCAAACTGATCTAGATTTGCAGCCCTTTGTAATAGCCGCCCTGAGTGCAATCTCTGGCTTAATATCGCCACGTTTAGTGATTATGTCGCTCACAATGACGCGACTTAGTTCGGTGACTCTTAAACCTGATAATGATAGGGCTATGATCGCGGCTTTCTGGTATGGGTTCGACATTAGCCGTATGCGACTAAAAACCTTTGTGATTTCGTGCGCCGTGAGTGTGCTTGCTTGTGATTTGGCTTTGCTCATGTGTGCCGTTCCTATTGAAAATGGGGAAATACACACATCACAACCTTTGGCCGTGTTGTTTAGCGTAGCACTATATAAAGTCTATGTTTAGGGGAAAACGCCTTAATCACAATATGTAGTATGCCACGGCAGCTGATACGACACTAGATGTAGTGGTGGTAAAGTATCGCGCAATCAGTGGTAAGTTTTGCCAAAAGTTTACCAGTGCTCGATGCAACAGGGGAAACGGGTATGACACTTTAATGCTCATCATTAGCATGGATTCGTGCTCGGTAACAGCAACTAGTAACGATTTATTTCTCTCCTACAGTTATGCGGTGGTGAATGCTCGATATTTATTGAAAAATATAATACCATATATTCCATAAGTGTGTTGGGAAGTGCGGAATGAGTAAAGCGTTATTAGAATTATATTTGGCCGGTCGGAATGCGACACAAGACAAGCTTGAAGAGCTTAAGGAACAGGGTGTCGTGGTTCAGTTTGCGCTGCGTGAGCTTGCAACAAAGAAAGTAACACTCACTAGTGTTTACGCGCAAAGACCAAGTAATTATGGCGCCGCGACCGGCGGTCACGAACTGCAAAGCCTAGTCACACAGCAACTACCTTTAGTTTTGTTTGGTATGGGGCTTTTCCCATCACCGAAAACGGCTTATTTCAACATCAAAGAGCCCTTGGTTACATCGAGTGGCATGCAGTTTGTGGAGCAGATTCCGACGGATAGCCTATCGAATATTCTGTACACAATGTCAACGTCACGAAAAGGGTATTTTGATATTGGCGTTGTAGGCGACAATATGGAGTTTGTTCCGATCATCAAAGCTGCTGTTGACCTATTGAACAAAGAGATAATCCGAGATCTAGTCGCGGTCGATGAACAAGAGCCGATTACCAACCCATTACCGCTGACCAACTTTCGCTTCATTGGTGACAACATCGACAGGGATCAAATTGAGCGTGTTCGAACTGAGCTCAGTCGAATCAATAAGCTCAAGCCTACGACGCTGAGCCATTGGATATTGATGCCAGCAGAATTCTACAACAGCGAACATGGATTAGAGCGCGCTGCACTGAATGCGTTTAGACATGGTAGCAAGGCATCAAGCTATCGTGAGTTCTCCAATGATGCTGTGCGCATTGCCCACCAGCTCAAAACCCATAAAACTTTACACAAGGCTCTTGGGCTTATCGCAAATGCTGACAAGCTTCGAAAGTACATAGAGCGAAACGAAGAGTACCTGTCGCACATGATACACAACGAAGTGATGGCGATGAAAAGCGCGTCAAAGGCGCTCAATGTTACTCATTATAGCAAAACCCTATTTAACATTGCTTTCACAAAGCAAGGGTGGATGAAGAGCTCAGCGTTCGAATGGTCAACGTATACGGATTTGGATTATCACAAGGACTTCAACAATAGCTTGTTTGATAGTGTGTTGCCGGAAATTACCGCACATACCATCAACAAAAATCCGCTCAATCGTGTCGCTAATGTCACGTCACTGATTAGCAACTTCAACCTTCGTGAAGTGCCTATCAATGCTGTGTATAGCCAGCGATTTAAGACACCAGAAGACAACAAGTTACTCGAACAAGAATGGGACATGGCATCTATCGCGCCGTCTTCCATAAGCTTGCACCACACGACGATATCAGACCGACCACTTTTCGAAGGTTTTTTTGAGGGAATTCCCAGCGTTGATCAGGAGAAATACTCTGCCTACATGTATGAGTTAATGCAAGGCGAGAAAGGGGCGAAGCTATCAGGTTGTCAGTTTAAATTGCCAGTAACGCTGACCGAAGCCGATGGCCACCAGCACCTAAAGCGGCAACGAGGCAGTGAGCCATTTACACATATCGCTAAAATGCCACACCAAGAGCAAGAAATGCTTACCTTGTCTGAGTGGCTATCACTTCGCATTTTGAAAGATGCCGGCCTCAATGTCGCGAAGAATCAGTTGGTCGCCTACACGAATCCACATGCCGATCTTGGACAGCAAACCGATAGCAAGAGCTCTACACCCAGTGCTCAGCCCAACACGGAAGGTTGGGACGATGACGATATGCTGTTCCATGAAATTGGACAGGCATTTGAAAAGTTAATGTACAAAAACGAACAAACGGCACAACAGGAAAAAAGTGCCAAGGTACCCCCTTTCCTTATTTCAGAGCGTTTTGATATTGGGTATGAGTCGGACAGTGAGCATAGGTTCAAGAAGATCACGTCGATAGATTTGGGGGCGATCTGTTCGGTGGCTTTTTCTGAAAAGTACAAGCCCTCATTGGAGCTGGTGGCTGAGCGAATGAAATCAATGCTGCCACACCATCAGATTGACGATATTTTTGAAAACATGTACGAACAAATTATCGCTTCGTGCTTGCTACACAACAACGACTTGCACGTAAAGAACATGACGATACTTGCTACTGAAGATACACGAACAGGACATGTTCACTATGAAATGAGCCCAATCTATGACGTGCTCATTACGCCAATGGTGTTCCCTAGTATCGACAAACGAGCACTGTACAGCCAAGCGTTATCGATTGACGGCACTAAGTGCCCGTCGAAAGAGCAAATCGTACAGTTTGGCATTCAGCATCTGGGTATGTCCAATGAGAAAGCTTTGCGCATCTTCGATGCTTTAGAATCGAGAGTTATGAAAGCAGTTTTAAACCTAAAGGACGACCTGCCTTCTGAGTTGACCAAGAACGCACTTTGGAAGGATGCATTAGAGTCCGGCTTGCTCATGGTACAACGCAACATTCGTCACATTCAGGCGCATGGTAAACCTTACGGTCACTTTGACTATCGAGATTTAAATATTAGCCACTCAATGTAAGATAGGGACACGATGCACGTAGAGCAGATAATCGATCTGATGATATAAGCATGTCGGCCCTGTTATCAGCAGTATGAGTGCTGTTTACATGGGGTCGAAACGACCCTATAATCATCCCTACAGATTGGAGCCAGAGCGATATGGAACTATGAGCAACAAGCGAATGCAAAAGCGAGGGATGTGCATCTATTGCGGAAAGCAGCAAGCCGTGACCGCTGAAGGCTGCATGGTTGCCCATGGGTATACACTAGCCAATGGGACTCAGATGGGAAGGTGTAGTGGAGTAGGCCGTGTGCACTATGGACACAAGGCTGCTCCGAAAGAAATACGAACAGCAATTCAAAAAGCACAAGCAAATTTAGAGTCCATTCCATTGCTGGTGGATGCGACTCGAAATGATATCGAGCAGGGAGTACTGAGCGGCGCTAAGCGATCGGATATGGCGAGGTTAAAAAAGTATCTTGCTCAGCTCACGGAAATCGAGAGGCAGCTGCCAATGCAACTTGAAAGACTCGAAGAGCTCAAAAATAAGTGGAAACAGTGCGAGCCAGTGTTTGTAGATTTGGATGTTGAAGCAGCTGACAAACAACAGGCCAGAACGAAAGAATCCGATGCCAAGGCTTCGGCAAAAGCGAAAGAGCGAGAAGCGAAAGCTCTTAAAGCAGAAGCGCGTAACCGTCGCGCTATGGACAAGTCGAATGAGATTTGTGGTGAAAATCTTCATCAGGTCGACCTAGATGGCGAAGTTATTCTGCAATGGACTGCACGTTACTCGGATAGACAAGAACTGGAACGTGAGCACGCCGAGCGTACTGGTACATTTTTAGCTGAGCAATTCAGCGATCCGCAAGAGCGCTGGGATGCAGCTCAACGAGCAATCCATCGGGTTCGCAAGACAGACGGTCGCCAGAAGCAACTGCACAGGTGGTGAATGGTGAATCCGAAAGTGCAAGCAATAGAAACGAAGCGAGTGAAGGACCTCGTATCCAACTCGATTTCGGAATTCCAAAATACCTACCTCACCCGAGGGGAATCACTAGCGAGACACGAATACGCGCTAGACCCATGCAAAGTTTCACATGGGCGATAGGAACTGTTGAGCCGTGAACGCGGCATAGGCGGGGAGATTGGGAATCATTGCGCGACGCACTCGTTGGCCACAAAACAAGCGTTACAACGAGCTGACTTGCTAAAACAGTCCAGTAGTTAGGTGAGCACCATGAACAACCGAGAACAAATTACAATGACAAACGCGGAGCAGTTTGTACGATTGCAAGCGTTGTTAAATATGACAAACGAAGAAGTTGCGACATTTACGGGACAAAGCATTACGGCGGTCAAACGATGGCGAAATGGAACACAACAGCCATCTCTTTCGGTCGTCATGGCGCTTTCGTATCGAGTCAAGTATGGAGAGGATTGGTGCGTGGATTTGAATGCTGTTGATATTAGTGAACCCAAGCGACTAACCAAGAAGTTGATTTTGGAATCAGTGACGGAACGTACCGGTGTAAAGCGCGAGTATGTTGATTTGGAATTCGTGCGTGAAGATGATTGTTACGCATGGAGTGGGAAGGCTGGTGCATGCATGAGGGAAATGAGTACCTTTAGCAGAATCAATTCGGTGACGTTGTCACGATGGGTAGAAGATTTCCAAGCGAAAGTTGACGACATCATGGAAGGTCAACAATTTGATTCCCTCAATGGCTACATTGAGAATATTGACTGGAGCGTCGACTGACGCCCCACAATCAGGTCTGCATATCGAAGTCTGGATAGAAGGAGCGAGGATGCTACGCAAACAGCTAGAAACAGCCCATGAGTTCTTGGTTAGCGAAGAGATTGACGGCGTGTTGTTTAAGGCGGACATTAGCACCATTCCTGACGCCGCGTTCGATACTAGGGGCATCAATAGGCTATTAGGCTCCCTTGGTATCACGCTAAAGGACATTTCATACGTTAGGCCGAGAATGGATACACCGTGCATATATGGTTTGTGTGAGATTATCGGAGATTTGGTTGTAGTTGAGTCATACCTGACATGGAAAGACTTAAAGCGAATCAAACGACAACATGGCGGAGTGTTCTATATCAGCATTAATGTTGATGGCGCATACTCAGACCGACAGAGACTGCTAATCAGCTGGGATGTTGAGAGCGTGACGATGGACAGTCTCGTCATGTCGCCGGTTGTTGACCTACTTGCAGAACATGGCCATGAAGGGAACATTAGTCATCTGACGCGTTCTCGTTAGACTCCCAAGTCAGAACATCTTCAGGGTCCTTAATGGCCAAACGAGTAAAACCATGGCGCTTAGCTCCATAGGAGCGTGTGGGCCGCGTAACATCCGTATGCCCCATTTGCTCTGCCAACATTTCACTGTTATCGGGATTCATCGCTTTAAAGTTGGCCGCATATTGAGTGCGACCAACAGATAACGCGACCGAATGGCCAAGGGTTTTCATCGAGAGCTTTTTCAATAGATTGCGCAGGCGATTGTACACGGCACTGTAATCTTCACGCTCAATAGCCAACTTCATTCCGAACAGAAAGCGTTCGATCATCAGCATGTCCAGCATTGACAGATGCGTTAAGTCTATGTCGCGGTACAGAGACATTTCCCCCGATTCAACATTGCGCTTGGATGCTTCACTTTTGATGGTATTAGGCGCTCGTAAAAATGGCGCCCCCTCAGAAGGATAGATAAGCTCACAACTCGCCACCTCATTGGGTCGCAGACTAGTGAGCATGTTAAATTCAAGCCACTCAACGGCGAGTCTTTCTTCCGGTGAGTCAGCAGCCATTCTAAGGACGTAAAACTCGCGCACATGGATTCTGTGTGCTTTGGCTTCCTTTGCGACTTCCATATGGTCAACTTTGACTAATGAAATGTCGCCCAATAGATTTCGAAGAAAGGTGACAGGCGCGAGTTCTTTGTCTAATGCGGCATTGAAGATGGCGTTCAAACTGACTCGGTATCGTTTCCATGAACTGGGTTTAAGGTTTGGCGCAATATTTTGCAAGGTGAACCCTATAATCTCTCGCCATATCTTCACGCTGGTGGAATCCAAACCAATAGAATCCCTGAACTGAGAAAGAATGGAATCGATTCGCTTGAGGTTGTACTCAGATAATGGTTTGAGGAAGTGCCCCTCACCCATGGTTAATACAGTGCCGTTTTCTAGGTACTGCTCGAGAACAGGACAGGTTCTAAATTCTTCAGCCATGGTTGACCCTCCATTATTTCAAAGTACAATCTTGAGCTATCTCAAAATTTAATATACCATATTTTTGAGAATAACGGAGCCACGATGATGAGAAACGGACTGATACTTTTTCTGATAGCCACATTAACTGGATGCGCGAGTACCAGCTCAACCTCCAAGAAAACCGACGACGAAAGGTACATCAGCGAGCGTCTAGAACAAACACTGGCATCACTAGCATCAAAAGCCATTGAGTCCAAACAGATTATGATGGCACATCAATCTGCCATGGCTCGCTTAGATGCTCGTATACAAACAAGTGGCAGCTACGCTTTGAATGAGGCACCTCCAGCCGAAATGGACAAACCCATCCCCCTTAGTAGTACATTCTATGGTGATGCTAAGGAGCCTTTAAAATTGATTGCTCAGCTAACTAATTACGAGTTTAAGATTAGTGGCCCGTCAACATCCACCGAAGTGCTCTGGGTCAAATTGCACAATGAGTACACACGCACAGCGATTGAATTGATTGGTGATATTGCCGCTCAGATTGATAAAAGGGGTGTAGATGTTCATATCTGGCCAGCTACAACAAAAGATCGTAATGGTGTAATCGTGTTGGAGTTCAGGGGGTAACATGGCTGGACTACGTCAACGCGTTCTTATCGGACTATTTCTTATCAGTTGGGGAAGTTTAGCAAGCGCAAGCACCCAACTTTACGACTATTTCTATAACTTAACGTCTAGTAGTGACTTGAACCGCGGCGAACTAATGGGAATGTTGGTTAATAACGCCCACTTAAACAGTCTGAGCAATCGAGGGATGCAGGCCGAAGCAGAGAGTCTCGGAGTCCAAGCTGGTCAGTATTATGCTGAGCAATATATCAAGCGCTACCTCGATGAAGCGGGTCAATATCTAGATGAAGGTATTGATATAGCTCCGTATTTAATGACGTACAAAAGCTATCTCATCATGCCGCCAATCATGACGGTGTCCGACGGGACCAAAAAGTACCTCAATGAAGGTAAAACGGCATTCACGTACGCAGACGAAACTTACATCATTCAGGAAGATCCGCACTTTTTGGACGCTCCGCCCACTTGGAGAGATTATGTTGTCATGAACGCTGTGCCACCTCGAATCATGAGTGACAAGCTTCTGCCAACCACCAATGAAGAAGTAAAACAGTGGAAGTCGGGCTTTGCTCGGGGATGGAAGATAGGCATCGAAACTGCCATACAGAACGTAACTTATCAGTTGTCCCGAGCCGTGTATGACCTTCAAGGTATCCAGCTGTATACAATGCTGAAGGATGCCAACATGGTGACAGAGCCTACCATTAAGCATGCTGCCTTTAATACCACAGGAGACGATGTCCGACTTGATCTAAACAGCGGATTCGTATCTCTTGAAGTGAAGCCAGTGTTTAACCACAACCCACAAACATGGAAGCTAATCCCAGCGCTTCCTCCGCTTGATGAACTCATGCCTCGGGAGATGTATGAGATGCTCAGAAGGATTGGGCAATGAGTACTGACCCGACACTGATTGATGCCTTTTCCGATCTCAACTTTGGCGGTCTTGAAGATCAATCTGGAGTCCTCGTGACGCCGGAGCTAGAACCTAAGTTGAGTGAATGCGCGGAAATTGAGCTAAACCCGATTTTAGCTAATATTCCAGAAGAGTTGCGTGCTGATCCGCTGCTTACGGATGCAGAGTATCTCGACATTTGTGAAAGTGGACGGATCGCTGGATCGGATATTGACCGGATACTGAAGATTCTAGGGAGAAATGGCGGCTATTCGGATCTCATTGTTGCATCAGACCAATACATCTATCGCAAGAAAGACAAGCGTTTAATGCCGTTATTCGTCAACAAGATAACCGCAGACGAAGTCAAGGACATCGTGGAGTATATGTTTGACGCTGAGCAGGCGTCCAGTGCGTTTGCTCCCGACTCGGACATTGATGCCACCTACGAGCATCAGTATGACCGCGCCAAAAGCCCAATGAGAGCACGTGTCAATGTTTGCTCATTTCAAAATGGACCTCAGCGCACGTTGAAAATGACTTTGCGAGATATTCAGCCGATACCTCCGAGCTTCGATGAACTAAACACTCACCCATTAATTCGACAGTACGCGTCGGGTAAAGATGGCCTGATCGCCATCGCTGGCTCTACAGGAAGTGGTAAAACGACTACTTGCGCCTCAATTATTCGATATCTAAAAGAAGATACGGAACATCACCGAGTTATCCTTACTTACGAAAAGCCTATCGAGTTTAATTTCAAACACGTAAGAGGTCCTAACCTCGTTTTTCAGCACACTATTGGTCGGTTTGGTGATTTCACTAGTTTCTATAGCGGACTGGTCAATGCACTACGGAACACGCCAGAAGTGATACTCGTCGGTGAAAGCCGAGATAAAGAAACCTTCGAAACGCTACCAAAGATCGCCGAGTCTGGTCACCTTGGGATAACCACACTCCATGCGCGATCTATTACAAACATCTTCACCCGTATCGCTAACGAAATTGGGGCCGACAGAGCAGAAGGTGTAGTGCGTCAAACGATCGAGTATATGCGGTTAGCGGTGTATCAAGAGCTTGTCAAAACGCAAGACGGCAAAATGGTGTGTTTGGTCGAAATACTACCGTTTACCCGAGAAGTCAAAGACGAAATTCTTAAGCAGCCGTACGAGAACTTCAACAGCACCATCGAGCGATTGATTGATAAGCATGGCGTATCACTGAAGACTAGCGCGAAGAAGGCACTGGATGAACAGAGAATCAGTGAAAGAGAATACAGAAGCGTGATCAATTAGAGGTACGTATGGCGATTAAGCTTGATTTCGAAGTGAATGAAGAACTGACTTACTGCGACAAAACGACCAGAACCGCTGACATTCAGAAAATACCATATCCCATCTTCTTGTACATGTTGTTTGGGGGAATCGGCGTAACACTGATGTTTGGATTTGGCACCTTCATCATGTCGTTGGTGTTCATCTTTGGGTGTCGCCGACTATTGAAGAAGAAGCGTCTGCGTTTGCGGACATTGCCTTTCTATTTGGAAGAACGACGCAGCATGACAAGACGTGCATTGAGCGAAAGACGCTTTCGCATAGTTAAACAAGAGGTTGATTAGATGAAGAATGTCATTTGTGTTGGGATGGTGGGTGCGATGCTATTCCTACCCCCGATATCACATAGTGCCCTATACGTTCATTCTGCACCTAAACCACCAGCTCAACAGGTGGTACAGGATAATGCTCTGCCAGAGCAAGCAAGCATTCGTGGTCGAGCACGTGACCAACGTTTGGAAGACGCATTGTCGAGTATCGTGCGCAATAAGATGCAAGTGGAGTTTGTCTCGCCAGAGCTTAAATCGATGAAAGTGAATTGGCGCAGCACAGGGGAGCCGGTTCAAATAGTGCTTACAAACATCGCACGCGGCTATGGAGTGGATATTTCTTTGAATGAGGCGCAGGAAACCGTGTTTGTTGCGGTAGACACAGGCAAGTGTGACCCACTCAGAGAGAGTACGTTACTCAAACGCAAAAAAATGTGGGCCTCTCTTGGGATTAACGACATGCCCACGCTGCCGCCTCGTCTTCCGCTCGCGATAGATTACACAGGGCATGCGTATCGACTATGTTAGCTCGAATCATTCGCACTGCGCCTCTTTTAGCGGTCTTGTGGCTGTCGATTTGCCCGATGTTGTACGCCATGGGCGACTCCAATCGAGACATCATCTATCGAACCGAGTTGAAGAAAGTCGCCAAGTATCGTGATTGTGTTACTAAGGCTGCGGTGACCTACGGCGTTCCCGAGTGGATACTCATGGCGGTTATTCGACATGAAAACGGGCCTCTACATGGTTATCTAACGAATCCCAATGGCACAAAAGATTACGGTATTACCTGCATAAATGATGTTCGAATACAGGACTTCAAAGATGCGGGGATTCAAGGGGTGACTTCAGAGCGGATCATGGAAGACCCATGCTTTGCCATCTATGTGACGTCATACCTGCTCAAGAAAGAGTATTTAAAAGAACGTAAACAGAAAGTGAGAAAGGAAGGAAGCATTTGGCTTGTGGCCACAGCGAACTATCACTACCACTACAAAGGCCGTTACCCAAAGAATCACAATGCATACAAAGAAAAGATCATGAATACGTTGGAGCGTTTCAAAACGCGAATCAAATAAAAATTGGAGAGTTTTGTCCATTTGAATGTAAAATGGTATAGAATATCTGATATAATATTTTTCATTATGTTCGACTGGCAGGGAGTGTATGGAAGCCATGAAAGTCACCGTAAATAAAACCATGGCCACATGGACGGGAGTCATCATCGCAAGCATGAGTTTGTTTGCTCACAGTGCAAGCATTCAAATGGCGGAGATTAATCCTGTACTGACCCAAGATTGGGAAGTGCTCTACGCCGACACAAAGTATCGCGAGTTAGTCGTGCATTTCGAAGATACTAAGACGACTCCAGATTGGACGGAGATATTGGATGATGCTGGAAAGCGCTATGGACTAGCTTATCTACTGAACATGGAAGACCGCCAGATGGTGATCGCCCAAGCCAATTCTGGACTCGTAAATTCCGGTGTTCACTACGTTCAACCTAGCTCTGTTGAGCAGATAACACGTTACCGATGGACTGAACACTATAGTGCAGGTCTGACTGAGAAATCTCAGTACGCATTTAATGTGAAGCAGGCTGAGAAAGAAGCCTTTCGCCAGCAAGAAATTCAGACCAACAAAGAGATTCAACGCCGTGTAGCGACAACGAAAGCTTCGCTAGAGGAAAGCACTAAACGTCAACAAGTCGCCCTCCAGACTAAATATGAAGCAGAACAACGCAGACTCGAGCAAGAACGCATTCGAGTTGGCAAGCTGCAAACTACGCTAACGGCTCGATTGAAAGACGCTGAAACAACGCAGAATGCCGCAGAGTTATTGCTAGCTGAAAATCAATCAAAAGCTAGAACACTAGCATCCGAACAACAATATGTCGCTCAAAAGCAAAAGACTCTGAATGAGCAGATCCAACAGCAAGAACTGATTACCAACAACTTGAAGAATAAGTACTACCCATCCGATGACCGCGTCATTCCGAAAGGGAATGCTGAGAGTGGGGTTGATGAATTCTTAAGAAATCACTGGAAATACAAATTGGTGTGGTCTGAAGAGGCGGTGAAAGATGTTTTGTATGACGAAGTTCGGTTTGTAAACGACCTTAGATTCAACAAGTACGACCTCAGTAAAGATGTGTCGAACATCGTGTGTACTTTAACCCGTGATAATAAAGGAATTTCGTTCTACGCAGATATCGATCCAGCGAGTCGCATTGTCTATCTGCAAGTGCATGCCACCACAGACGAAATTCGTAAACGCATCATCGATACCTGCTTTAAGTAGGCACCATGAGAAAAGGAACTTATATGAAGCATCAATACATCAAACTTCTCCCTATGGTTGCAAGTCTGGCATTCGCCGTGTCTACATCCTCGCATGCCGAGAGTATTATTGCGGGTAGCCTATCTAAAGAAGACTTGGTCACACTCAAAGGGACTTCCAGTGATACCGGTAACCAACTCGCACGCGACCGAGTGAGTACCGATTCATCAACTTACGATCGTTTGCAATTCACCGAGAAACAAGCGTATGACTTCAAGGCCGAACGTCAACTTCCAAGCTACCTAGCTCTTAAAGTGACTTCATCCTCGCGTTTGAAGGTGATGCCGGACATGCGCATCCGATTTTCAGTCAAGAAAGGAAGTTTGATGGAGAATATGGGGGTGCTATTTAGTCATACGACGGACGGCAAGCCGTATTTTCATAAGAACTTCCCAGACTCATTACGTTTTTACAACGATTTCTATATTACGGGCGACAACGTTGCCGATCTGATGAATCAGATGATTGAGCCATGGCGTGAGAAACATGCTGCTCACGCATATGCGCATCTGAATAACATCGTTGAGTTCACTGTTTCGAATTGATAGGCGACGACCATGACCAATAAACTTCTTATAGCATCAAGCATTGCGGCAGCTCTCATCCTAAGCGGGTGCGCGTCGTATAACGAAATTGAAGAAACCCAGAGCCGAGTAGAGAAAGATATCGCGCAAGAAATGCGACTTATCGATGCGCTTAAGTCAGACAAGCCGCGATACTCGAACGTTACGGTAACCAACAAACTGTTCGTTGCACCAACGAATCGTGAAGAGGCCGCAAAGCCTAGCTGGTGGTTTGATCCTCTCAAGGGTGGTAAAGGCAACAACGTATCACTTAACCAAGCGGTGAACATGGTGTTGGATGGGGATGTGAACGTTAAATACGGCCGCAACATCGACAAAAACAAGAGAATTTCGTTCTCCGGTCGCACAGTCGGAGATGCCATTGAATCAATCGCCAGTGCATCAGGGTATTCATATCAAATTGCCTCAAGCAATAAGCTGTCGTGGAGCATGTATGAAACTCGCTCTTTCTCTATTGCAACAACCCACGGCACGGACTATTACGGTCAGGGCAAAGGCAAAGGTGAGTCAAGTAGTGATGACAAGAGCATTTCGTCGAACTCGGAATACGTTAATGCAGTAGGAGAAATTGACGCTCTGGATGAGGTATATAGAGAGTTGCTGACGTATTCGAGCTTTCGTAAGCCGGTGGCATTGACTACGATGAGCTACAACGACTATCCATTACCACCGATTGAAACTGTGTACGATGAGGATGGAGGCACATCCAGCAGTGCGACCACAACATCGAACTCGAACACCTCACAAAAACCGGAAGACATCGCAGACAAAGATATTCCAATTTACCTGAACCGAGCGACATCGACAATTACCGTGCGTGATACGCCTGCAGTACTCGATGAAATGGAAAAAATTGTCGCTGAGCGAAATCGTCTGTTCAGAACGAACGTGTATCTAGAAATAGACATTATCGAGGTAAAACTGACTAACGAAGGTTCTCAAGCCTTCGATGTGTCTACCGTGGTGAGTGACATTGGTGACGCCATTATAAAAACGGGGGTGAACACTGGTACCGCCGCAAGTCAAATCGGGCGAGCGTCCACAACGTTGCCGACTAATGTGATTTCAGCAGAAATTACTGGTGGGAAGTTCAGTGGTACAGAATTGCTGATGGAAGCACTTTCCTACTATGGCGCAGTGTCGAGTCGTACCATGCCGCGTACAACCATGCAGCCCAACACGCTTTCGAAGCTACAAGATATTGAGAATTTCTACTTCATCTCTGAGCGTGCAGCGACGAACACCGCGAACGTCGGAACAGAGCTGACCATTGAACAAGAGAACCAAGATGTTGGCTTTAGCTTGTATGTGTTACCAACAATCTTTGAACACGATGTCACTATTCGTATGGCAACTAACATTTCATCGTTGCTAGAGCTGACGCGTAACGGCGATACGTCCACGGACAGTGATAGCGGTAGCGACAGTGTTTCAACGTACGTCGAGTCTCCACGCACATCAAAGAAAGACTTTATGTCCAAGTTCACTGTAAGAGCAGGAGATACGATGGTGTTAAGTGGACTAAGCCGTGAAATTAAGCAGCTAAGACGTGGTAAGGGTATTTCTGAACTGATTGCATCGAGCGAGTTTGGTAAATCTGAACGTATTGAGACGATTATTACCATCACGCCGTACATCTACCGCCCAAGAGCGTAAGGAAGGCGGTATGTTTAGGTATCCAAGTAGTATCGTAACAAGCAAAGAGTACAGCTATGTCAACGCTAAATCACTTAGCGATCGCGATGCCCGTAAGCTTGCTTCGAAAGGTGAATTAAAGTACGCACTCCATGAGCGGCGCCAACTTTGGCGACTGGTTGGTAGAAAATCTAGTGCGATCTACATGGCGAAGAAAGAAGGTGTTGTACTGCCAAGTTATGTACTTGATCAGATAGGAAAGAGCGGTGTGAGAGTTGATGGCGCCGTTGTATATGCGGAAAGTCTCGGTAAACAACTCGCACTTATCGTGTATAGCGGAGATAGGGAGCTTCTGCTTGATTGGATCTTTGATTTTGATGTGAGTGATCCGGAGTCTATTGGCATAGAAGTGCAAGCGGCGCTGGCTACGATCAGTGATTCAAAGGTCAACATGTTTATCTGTAATGGCCACCAGATGGTTGATTCAGAGCATTATATACAGCTGGCAAATGAAGAAGGACGGGCTAGTTATCTAAACTTTCGCAAAGATGTTATCGGTACTTCGATTGTCCTCGATAAAGACGGATTGAGCTTTGACGGTCATACGATTTCGTGGGGGATAGAGGCAGACCATAACACCGCGGGAGAAAATAATGCATCACATAGTGCGGAGCAGCCGACTAATGATGAAGACAAAACATGGGTTTGCCGGACACTGCCAAACGGATTCCTAACAGAGCTGACTATTGATGAGCTGTTCCAAAAACCTTGTAGAGCCCAAGCGCCTAGATTGGTGAAGATAGCGACGTTACAAAAGCAACAACGTCGAGTCTACTACAGCTACTTAGGTACAGTGGGCGGCGTGATTGCAGCTGTTAACTTCGCTCAATATAGCGCTCAACAGGCGCGTATTGCAGAGCAAGAAGCACTCAAGAAGCGACAACTAGTTGTGGAAGACCCATGGAGAAAATATCGCAACGACATCACCAATGGCTCGAAGAATCTTCAAGCAGAGTTTGGATTAAAAGGTGTATCACGAGCTCTTCAAGTGATCAGTACGGCAAATACACCTAGAGCTGGTCAAAAACCTCTCGGCTGGGAAGTTGGCGAAATGGTCGTTACAGGCCCTGTGATAACTATAACGCCATATTCGATGGGGGGGTCATATACAGATCTTAAAGAGTTCGTTGAAAAACGGAGAGCTTCGTTTCGACTTCGTTTCAATGAAACCGGTGCCCACGTCGACTCTGCGATACCACCCGTCAGGATCAATGAGAAGCCATATATATCCAGTGCGGAAGATGAGACCAGCTATATAGCAGATGCTGTGAGCTGGTTATTTGAGGACGTCACTGTGACAACCGATAACCGCGCCGTGAACGGTGAGGGCGTTGGTCAATATCGTGTTCATTTAGTTAAGTTGGCGTTCTCATGTTGGCTGTCTGAAGATTTTGAATATCTTGCGACACAGTTTGCTTATCGCAATTACTCATTACATTCCATAAAACTAAAGAACGAAGCATTAACCCGATTTGATGAAGAAGGCAACGTAATCGAAAACAATAAGTGCGATTTCGGCTATTCGGGCGATTTGTTCATTCAAGTATTCGGCAAGTAGGTAGGAGTGCCTCATGGTATCTAGCAAAGGCCGCAAGGCCAAAGAAAAAAACGGAAGCAAAGACAAGGACGATCAGAACAAGAAGGCCGGAAACAAAGCCTTTAAAATCGGATTGATAGTCATCATGTTGAGCTACAGTGTCTACGTTGTTCTAGACGAAATGGGATGGTTGGAGTTTGACTCTGAGTCGGGCTCTACCGCATCAGCATCGCTTACACTTGGAGATACGGCTTCGAGTGCTTCAGTGAGCGGTACGCAAAACGTGAATAATGCGCCCGTTGCACAGGAAAGTCGAAGCAGCTTTCAAGCAAAGGATGTCCCTTTAGTGGATGTGCAAAGCTTCGACAAACTGTCAGCTCTCTATCTTTTATCTGAACGAGTGCAAACATCGAACAAACCCGCAGCTGAGTTGTACGGCTTGACGAGATTATCAATCCACGCAAAGAGAAACCAAGCAATAGAGACGGAGCTGTTGGCTAAAAAGTCCAAGTTTGAGCTTGAGTATCAAAAGAACCAGTCAGAGATCAAAGATATCGTTGACGGTAAGCCAGTTAAAGAGTCTAGTCCTAGCCAATCACAGCAATTCCCGCCTGACTATCCAAGCAACAGTGGATATCCCATCGACATGGGGCAAGACCTAACTCAAGGCGTGCCAAAAACGGATGCTAGTGCCAGTCTTGGTGCAGAAGATGAAGATTTATCTAAGCAAGTCTACCTACCTACAAATTTTGTGCTGAGAGGAATGGTCAACGATCGAGCAAGTTTAGCGATCAAGGGTAAGACATACGATTCAGTTCGTCGTGGACAACGAGTGTTGGCAAGGTTTGAAATCACTCAATTCAACTACGAATTAGACTGCGTCACTATCAAAGATACTGTCGATGATTCGAGCTTCATTACATGCTTGAACTAGGCCATTTAAGATTAGATTAAGGAGCTCTAAATAATGAGTAATGATGTTGACACTTCGTTTGAGCAGCACTTTTCTGACGAACTTGGTGCGGTGACGCAGACTGTGATGGACGATGCGTGGATCTCTGAACCGTCAGAGACATTCATGGATACACATCATGAAGAGGTATCCAATGATGTTGAACCCACAATAGACCTCGGAGAGAACGCAGCAGCACTAAAGCAGCGTAGCGAAAAAAGCTATGCGGTAGACCAAGTGAATATGGATGCTTTGGAAGAAGTAACCCCAACAATGCCATCCGCGCTTCGCAGTGTTCTACCGCTAAAGGATGGTCGAGTTTTGATAGCACGAACCGCCATGCGCGAGTTCTTTCCACAAGCCCAGCTACTAAAGAGTGCCATTCAGAAACACTATCAACAACAGGTCAGATTTGAGACAGCCGATGAAGCATTATTAGAACAGTTATCCATTACTGTTCAAGAGCAAGCATCGCTGAATGACTCAAATAAGTCTGAGCAAACGAAGTACATGGCAAAGGAGCAGTTTGAGAAACTGGTGCAATATGGTTACGAGAACAAAGCTACTGATATGGAAATGGTGCTCGGGTCAAAGTTGGTGGTTAACTACCGCGTCGATAAAATCATGCAAAAGTCGATGAAGCGAGTGATTGGTGGTGAAATGGGTGAACGGATAATCGTCCAAGCTATCAACACCAACAAAGGCGGTGGGGACGTCAACTATGACACGCCCCAATCACTGCGTTTTAAAGTCACCGTAAAAGAACACAATGGTAACGAGAAGCAGATTCAGCTGCGTGCGGAAAAAGTACCAATTGAAATTGAGGGTGAAAAACAAGCGCTCGGCTTGTTTGTTCGCTTGGTAGAGACAGACAAACCCAAAACCCTTGAAGAGCTTGGCGTTGATACGCCGATACGTACTGCAATGAAACGTGCGTTCAACAAGCCGAAAGGGTTGATACTGGTTACCGGCCCAACCTCAAGTGGTAAAACAACATTGCTCGGCGGTGCGATACACTATTTCCCCAAACACTTGTCTGGTCGGACTGTTGAAGATCCCGTCGAGCTCAATCTCCATGGCGTAAACGAGCACATCACACAGTCGAGCGTAGGACACGAGCAGTGGGATATCTACTTGCAGTCGATGTTAAGGCAGGACCCGAACATGATATTGCTGGGCGAGGTCCGATCTTTATCGCAGGCCATTACTCTTCTAACCGCAGCCAATACAGGCCACTTGAGTGTGTCGACGATGCACACCAATGACGTAGTGGGGATTGTGACACGACTCCTAGATATGGGAGTAGAGCAGAAAGATTTGGCAATAGATGGATTGCTCAAACTGCTTGTAGGAACTCGACTGGTTTCGAAAACATGCCAATCGTGCGCGTTAACATTTGACGAACTTGATGAAGACAGAAAGCAAGTCATCACAAAGGTCTTTGATCAACAGCATTTGGGCTCAATGCGGTTCGTAAATAGTGACGCGATGCCTTGCCATAACCACCAGAATCCTCAAGAGTGCGGATGCAACGGTGGCGTACGCGGTATGGTTGGCGTAACGGAGTTTGTGGAGCCAACACCGGCAATGATCAATCGCATCAGAGAACATGGCGCTGAAGGTTTGCACAAATGGTTGAAAGACCGTGGTTGGAAATCAATGGTCGACATTGGTCGGTACAAGGTGGAAAAAGGTCTCATTGATCCGTTTTACGCCAACGTGGAGGTAGAAGGTATCTTAGATACTGTCGCAGACGACCCTAGCTTTGGAGAGAGCTACGGTATTGAGTACGAACATGGCACAGTTTAGAGGGTGAAGTGATGGACATTGGATTCTACCTAAAGCAGTGGCTTAATTCCGGTGTTGATGATACGGAAGATTTGGCACTGACCAACATTGTCCCGCTCTATAAAGCGCTATGGATAAAGACGCGCTTTACTCGAGCAAAGCAATCCAAATTCCTTGAACATTTCCTGTCGATAAAGGGCGAATCAATTCACGCCAAAAAGAATGTCGAAGTGATTGAGTTAATGGCGATGCTGTATCAAGAGGCAGATACGCTTGATGCACCAATTATGAGAGCGGTATTGGTGGTACTCAACGAGCGGCTCGGGGAGGGACTGCCAATGCATACCGCTATGGCGGATATGTTCGATACGAGTTTTGTAATGATCATGGGCGCAGCCGGAAAAAAATCTAAGCAACAAGAAACTGGAATGCAGGAAAAGTTTAATCGCGCCATTAAACAGGCGACAGATGACACTATTGCCATCGCAGCGGTGCGTCGAAATACGACACTAAAGGTGACCGTAAGCGTAGCACTGTTGATGGGTTCATTGGTTGTGAGCAACCTTGGTTCACAGTATTACGCCCAAGTGAAACAGGAAAATGCATCAGCAGATCGTTTCATCGACGTTCCAACAACGCTCTTTGCGCTCGGTGAAATATTTGTCGCCTATGCGCCCATTGCAATGCTGATTCTGTTTGCCTGCTACATTTTGCAGCACTACTTCATTAAGAATTACATGGGGGAGTTCCGACAGGCACTCGATACATACTGGCCACCATTCATTCTGTATCGATTCTTCTCGGGTCTGAATATTTTTTCGGGTTTAACTTTGTTGATTAGTTACATTGGGTACGAATCACAAGAAGCGGTCGACAGTATCTACGAAACTGCTTCTGAATATGAACGGCACCACTTGCGCATCATGAGAGATAAGCTGGGTGAGGGGGAAAGTGGTACACGTCAACTTGATACGGGGCTTTTAACCAAGGATTTACAACTAACTCTACGTATGGCCGGTCAGGGTGAGTCATCGAGTGTTCGTACGGCGCTACAGATCATTGACTCACAGGGTAAGGAATCGATCATCAAAAAACTGAAGACGACCTCAACGTTCTTCATGGTGGTGATTGTTATGATAGCGGTCATCATTTCCATTCAAATCCTAGCGACATCAGCACTGCTCTTTCAGGCTTCTGCTGGGTTATAGCCCAAAAAAAAGTGGCACGAGCTATAACATTAAAATAGAATATGTAGTATATTATTTTTCATCCAATCCAGAAAAAGGGAATAAGAAATGGGACCACTTAACATTAGTCAAGTCGGTGACAAAGCCGGCGCTGTGGAACAAAAAGAAAGCGTAAAGCGCTCAGCCATTGGTCGTCGCAAGCGTCAAGGCGGATTTGCGGGGTTTGGTATTCTTGAGTACTCGGTAATTGGTGCAGGTATTGTTGCTTTTTTGGTTACGCTAATTCTACCAAGTATCAAAAACTTTAATGATAACCAAACCGCAAACGATATTATGTTTGCAATTACAACCGTCTCGCAAGCGGCTTATGACTCCCCATATGGAATCGCGAATGACTATTCGGGTTCAACAGCCAGTGATTTGGATAGCTTTTTACCAGAAGGGTTCTCATGGCGTCGCAAAAATGGTCAGACACTGACGTATTCACCAAACTCGAATCCAACTAAATTTGATCTATCGATTGCAATTCCGAACGAACGAGTGCTGGACCGTGTTGAAGCCAAATACGACGCGTCACAATACAGTGTAAGCGGTACAACGATTACGGTTACAGGACCGTAATGTTGTATGGGCCATAGTAAAAAATCAAAAGGGTTTATAGGAGCTGGAATGCTAATGTTTGCCATTCTAGCTCTCACACTAGTGACCTTTTCTTTTCAATGGTTAACGGTAGAAACACGCAAAGCAAAGGCGCGCAATTACCAACAGATGGCTGAAAGTCATATGGCCATATTGCGGAGTCTGGGTGATTATTTTTTTGTCGATTGCATGGATGACGGACAAGTCGCGTCGGTGACGGTGGAAGAACTCATGACTCTCGGCTTCTTAAACCCAGCACTAATATATAATCCATACAACTTTAACTATGCCTTAAGCATCGACCGAGCGGCAACGTCATTTGATCCGTTGACTGGTCGAGCTCAGGCAGAGGGTTCGTCTGTAATGGTATTGACCGTGAGTGATAGCGCTGAACATAGAGACCATTTAGCTTTGGCTTATCGAGACAAAGAGATCAACTATTCACAGTTAAATGATGATTTAATTGTAAGAATGGATCTTAATGTGACAGATGAACAATTGGAACAGTACTATCTGTTGGGTGGAATGCAGCAAGATGGCACAGGACAAACGTATGTGTGCCGATGAGGTTGTATGGTTGAGATTAACCACATCGAAATAAGCAGCTTAAAAGATTCGTTGTATTGCCGAGGTTTCAGAGAACGATACAAGTATTTGTATCTGAACAAACAGCTACCTTCGGTCAGCGGCTTAGGCTCTGATTATGAAGTAGTGACCAAAGGCTTACTTGGGCGGATAACGCTGACTGAAGTGAGAAAACGGGCTACGTGTTGCCAACGCCAAGTGAGTATTGTCATTGAAATGGAAGCGCTAAGACGCTACTCCAAAAAAGTGTGTGACGTAATTTTCAAACAATTCGATATCATGCAGAAGCAACAACTGTTTGATAGCGATACCGTCTATTCTCACTTCAACAGCGGTCAAGATGTTGAGCGTGTTCGAAAGCTTGCACAACATCTCGCCATCGCGCCCAGTATCAAGTATGAGTACATAGGATATCGTTCAGTTACCTTGAACCTTAATAAGCGATTGATAAAAAAGAAGTTCGAGGTTGCCATGTATGAACTGGCTATGTCTGGACTTTTACCCCACATACTGAAACAGCAGTCACTCAGAGATGAGATCCATCAAGCACAACGTTACTTTACGCGTGAGAAGACGCTTGCAGAGTTAAACCAACAACTCGAAATCAGTTTAGAAGCATCCCGTAAGCACCTTTATCGGTTTGTGTTGAAACTTGAGTCGATCAACAGAAACCACCAGAAATTACGTCAAAACGGCTTGAGCGCTTAATTCGTCAGAATATCTTCATTGTTCAAACGTCGATTCATCGCGTTGGAAGCTCCCCCCTAATCATATGATTTACAATTAAGCAATCTATGAAATTTGTGGTACCATTTATTTTGTGTATGTGTGTGATAGGGAGAGTAAGGTGGACGTAACCTCAAACAAATTTGTAACCCTGTGTATGTTGTGCAGCGTGCTTGGAAGTATCGACATCGCTGTTGCAAATGACACAGGTGTCAAAGCGGCGGCTGAAACTCAGTCACGCTATAAAGAACTGGCAACCGATACCATAAAGGAACTGCAACTTGTTCAAGCGGCGCTCAAAAATGCCTACGTTGATCAAAATGGCGCATGGCCGACGAACTTGAGCGGTCTGAGTAGTTACTACACTGGCTCATTTCAGACGCCCGTCGGTACCATCCAAGGTACTCAGTCGACCAGCGGCTACGAGCTCTATATTGATACCGCGAATCTAGACGCCAAGCTAAAAGCACAAATCTCAACTATGTTGGCAAGAAACAACGGCGGATTTAATGGCAACCGAGCTATCATGCAAGTGGAAACGCCCCAAGCCGCCGCTATTGTGCGCTCATCTCTGTCTCGCTTCGCCGACCCATCGGGCACCGGTGAGCTCAACACCATGTACACCGACCTTCTGATGAACGGCAACAACATCGCCGGACTCAACGACCTCAATGCGTCCAACGTCATCGCCAACAGCGCCACAATCGGTCAGTTGGTCAATACTCAACTCACCAGTGATACGGCCAACATCGGTACCGCTATCATCACGCAGGCCAATCTCACCAATGCCAATATCGATACCGCGCTGATTGACACCGCGACCGTCGACATGGCGACAATCGACACCGCGGCGATTTCTACGTTAAACGGGGATGTGGCCAGCTTTGCGACGCTGACCAGCACTACCGCCACTCTAGACCAAGCGGATGTCAATGTGCTAAACGCTAACACGGTCAATGCGGCGCTGGCAGCACTCGATGATGCGACGATAGCGAACACGCTGACGGTGAACGGCGCGGCGCTGTTTGGAGATTCGGTGACCATTGCGGGAAATACGAATTTAGGTGGTAACTTGTACAGCAATGGCGCCTTGGTCATCGATAACGCAGGCAAGCTGTATTACCAAGGTCAGGATTTGGATACCCGTTTTCTGGGCATCACGGATACCGCGGCTAACGCCGACATGCTTGGTGGCGTAAATGCAGCGAACTTTGCGCGCAAGGATGTCACTAACGTCTTCACTGCGCCACAAACATTCAATAATGGAATTACGGTCAATGGTTCAGGCATTAAGACCAATACATTGGATGCGAGTGGTAACATCTACACTAATAATATGTACGTGCGGTCACGAAGTACTTGGATTTCAAGCACAATCGATAAAGCGAACAGTGCTTACACGAGAGTGGGAGCGTTGGAGCAAAAGGTTAATGCTGGCGCATTGAGCAACAAAATGGGTGGATGGGTTGTCACTGCTCAATCCAGCTCTTGTAGTCAAAGACCGTTTGCAGGAATTAAGGTAGATGGCGATCCTACAGGCTCATGTGTTGTTGGCACGATATTGCAAAGGTCGCGCCACTACACCAGCTCAAACGACAACGATTATTGTAGGCTTACGCAGTGGACATGTCAGTGATCGCCGAAAACATCAATAGAAGCCGAGCATAAGCTCGGCTTTTTAGTCTCTTGAAGTTGGCTGTGCAATTGGTTACTCATTGTTACTGAATTTGTGATAGTATTATTTTTGTGTATTCGGTATGCAGTTCTGCTGCAAAGGAGAGACAATGAAGTTAGCAAATAGTAGCCTCGTTATGTGCGTAGGACTGTCGATAGGTTTAGTGGGATTCTCCGCACACGCTGAGCAAGCGGGTGTAAACGTTGCAGCGCAAACGCAGGAACGGTTTAGAGAGCTCGCGCACTTGACCATGAAGGAGATGCAACTGGTGCAGTCAGGCCTCAAGCACTTCTATGTGAATAGCAGTGGTGCATGGCCAACAAGCCTTGCCAGCATCAACACGTACTATTCGGGAGAGTACGGCACACCCATTGGGAAGATACAGGGAATTCAAGTTACCAATGGCTATGAGTTATACATCGACACAGCCAATCTAGACCCCAAACTAAAAGCTATGCTCAGTACTGAGTTGGCTAAACAAAGTGGCGGCTTCAGCGGTAATCGTGTGGTCATGAGGGTAGAAGCTCCACAAGCCGCTGCGATTGTGCGTTCGTCGTTATCTCGTTTTGCTGATCCGTCGGGAACCGGCGAACTCAATACCATGTATACCGATCTCCTGATGAATGGGAACAACTTGGACGGTGTGAATGATCTTAATGCGTCAAATGTCATCGCCAATAGCGCCACAATTAGTCAGCTAACCAACACGCAACTGACCAGTGATTCGGCCACCATAGGCAATGCAGCTATCACGCAAGCAAACCTCACCAACGCCAGTATCGATAGTGCGCTCATTGATGCCGCGACGATTGATATGGCGACCATTGATACTGCGGCGATTTCAATGCTCAATGGTAATGTTGCCACTATCGACTCACTGACGAGTACTACAGCGAATGTGACGAGTGCTACGATTGGTGATGCCCAAGTGAATGTGCTTGATGCCAACTCATTGAAAGCGGTGATTGGTCAGATAGACGACCTTTCCATTGCCAATGCACTATCTGTTCAAGGTAGCGCGTTGTTTGGCGGGGCGGTAAGCATAGGCGGTGATGCCAATCTGGCGGGAAGCTTGTACAGTAATGGTACGTTGGTCGTCGATAGAGTTGGCAAGGTTTACTACGAAGGACAAGATTTGGATGCTCGTTTCTTGGGTATCACGGATACTGCAACCAATGCTGATATGTTGGGTGGCGTTAACTCGGCAAACTTTGCCCGCCGAGACGTGGCCAATGTATTTGCGGCGCCGCAAACATTTAATAATGGCATCACAGTGAGCGGTTCGGGCATTAAAACGAATACATTGGATGCCAGTGGTAACATTTACACGAACAACATGTACGTTAAGTCACGCAGCACTTGGATATCAAGCGTTATCGACAGTGCTAATGATGTCAAAAATCGGGTTGGGGCATTGGAAAACTCATTAGCAAGCCAAGCTACAACTGGTACGTGGCGGTTTGTCGGTGGTTCAAATAATGCGAGTTGGGCAATGTCGCAATACTTCTCTGGCAATAAGTCGATTACCGTGGTGTACAATAGTGTCACAGGCATGAAATGCCCAATCAAAGGCGAGTGGGCAGCGCAATCCGGTGAAATGTGCAATGGAAGCAACAGCAATAACACAACATGTACAACTGGATTGATGCTGTGGCATTGTGATTAGCGACCAGTAAACACAATCAATTAAGACCAAGCGTAACCAAGCTTGGTCTTTTTTTTGGAGTGACCAACTACTAAAGAGTGCGATCTGTCTGGTCATAGGCCGCCAATTCTTTTTCCCGCATCGCTCTCGTTTCCACAAGGTCATATACGTCGATATGAAGAGTAGTCCCTTGTGTGCCCACGCCAATGAAATCTTCACCATGAGTTATGGTGACACGCCAAAAGGCATGGCCCATAAGGGACATGCAATCAAAGTACCCAAAGGACGTTTGGACTCGTTCATGGACAGCTTGATGGTAGTCTTCATCGTAGTGATAAGAAGGGAAGTTGAGGATTTCCCTTTGGCGAGCGACGCGAACGAGCGTCCCGTATTGGGATTCACAATAGCGCTCAGCAATAATGCGTGGTTTACGGACTGTGCGGTCAACTAATCCATGGTGAAACCGCACTTTCCAGCGAAGCGGAACCTGCAAATCATCATAGAGTTCGGTCAGATCGCGGTAGTCATTAAAATTGACGGTGTCGAGAGTTTTAGCAGTAACGGTATCGGTAGTGTCGATACGCGGCGCACAACCAGTAAGAGCGGTGATCGCAATAATAGAAAAAAGTAGCGGTTTCAATTGGGGTCCTCCTAGACAGTACGAATTAG
This sequence comes from Vibrio sp. R11-SG3-ISO3-SZ, assembly GCF_059834345.1. Taxonomy (NCBI): domain Bacteria; kingdom Pseudomonadati; phylum Pseudomonadota; class Gammaproteobacteria; order Vibrionales; family Vibrionaceae; genus Vibrio; species Vibrio sp. R11-SG3-ISO3-SZ. The sequence continues at coordinate 2,335 of NZ_JCBDGX010000042.1, read as the reverse complement.
CAGAGTGACATGGTAACGAGCGTGAGCATCGCCTCAATAGTGGGTAAAGCGCACAAATTCACATATCGCTCATTTCAAAAAATATGCTATATTATATTTCATTATACAACAACAATCACTGTTACTTGAATACATACTAGCATGAATAGACCGTACCAAGCACTACGTACCACCGAGTCATCCCTCACATCGAGAGCGCTATGAGAGCGAGGAAGTTTCTGTTTTTTCTTCTTTTTCTTTCTCTTCTCCCATTTCTGCGCGCGGCTTTGGCAGGGGAATTGACGCGGTTGCGTCGTGGTGTTGTAGTGCAGGGCGTTGCTAGTATGTATTCAAAATAGAGAGGGCGGCTAGGTATGGATGACCATAAGCAAGAAAGCATCGTCACGACATTCCGACAGCTGGTTGATGTCGCTGTGCCAAAACTGATTGCTGCACTCCAGCAATGTGAGTTCGGTACCGTGTCGGTGTATCACAGTGTGATGCCCGAGCGACGTGCGGTCGTTGCACATGTCGATGTTCAACCGGTTCCCCAAGAACAGGTTATCGAAAAGCTCGAGAAAGCCGTTCGCCCTCATTACCGTAGCGATGACACCCCATACACGCCTCGACTCAATGGATTAATCCAAGTGAAAGGTCCGATGGCTAATCAAGCGAAAGAGGCGGCGCTGGAAGTGAACCTGCTCAAACGCCGCTTTGGTGATGAGCTGAAAGATGCGTTCCCCAAGATGCACCACCGTGAACGCTTTTTGAAAAACAACTTCGAATCCCTCTGCACGCGCTCGGTACACCGCCAACTACTGATAGGCGGTAGCGACGTCATGAAGACGACGTTTCACTGGAGTGAGTGCAATTTAAAAGGCACCAAACTCAGTGACGCGCAAGCGTGTCGTCCCATATTGGCCTACTCATGCGATCCCGACAAAGTGCAGTCGCTGATTGAAATTATCGAACAGCGCATGAGTCACAGTGACCGATATCAGCTGGTTCACATTACCGAAGTACGGGTGCACCCCGTGCAGTACGTCAAATACGCCAAAGGCGATTCTTATCGTCGACAAGCTTATCGCAGTGGATTACCCCTGCTTGTGTTTGGAGAGCAATTGCTGGCGCCCTGTACATTGGAGCCCTTCGTACTGGGCGCAGAGCGCAAGCGCCAAAACAACGGACAGCGCTACGACTACGTTGAGATCTTGCCAGAATACGGCATCTATCAACGCGCACTGACCGATCAAGAGATGGAAGAGAAAGGAGGCAGCGCATGTTAAGGCGTCTACCGACAAATGTCATTCGGATCACGACGGAACAACTCAACGTCATTGCTAGAGAGACCGCAGAACTGATGCACTACAGCGCAATGGGCAGTCGTGCCATTGGAGAACAATTGATGAGTAAGTTTGCGGCCAGCATGCCCGAAATAAGCCGTGAAATGTGTGAAATTGCTATTGAAGATAGCTCGTACCTCTTCACTGGCCAGCTCTTTGCCAAACACGGCCTTATTCCTAACCAACGCGCACAAGAAACCGTGCGATTGGCGTACATGGATAAGATGACGAGTCGGTTCAATGAAATTCCCGAGCCGTTCGAACGTTATAAAGCGATCGAAGCTGCTGTCGCCGATATGACGTCGCTGCTCAATGAACCGCAGTGGCAGACATTGATGTCTAACACGGCCTTACAACGAGCGGTAAGGACCGAATACCACGTATGCGAAAGTTCCAAGGGGCTGTGCGTCGTCGCGTTGACTCAGACGCCGAATGAACCGCTACCAGCATTACAAGCGAAACTCGACAAGATGGTGGGGGAGCCCGTCACTAGGCTGACGTCCACCTTATCGGCCGATGAAATCAGCGGTTTTTTGCAAGTGCCAATCACCGACAAAATCAACCACGTCTACTTCAAGAACGAAGGGCCGACGTTGACGGTCAACATGTAACGGGGGAGCAGCTCATGGAAGCCAGTCAAATTGATGCTATGCCCCTTGTACACGCAGTAAGACAGTTGCTGTTAGAGAAAGAGGTGGTGGCTTATGATGTCGGGGCCTCTCTGTGGCATGCATACCCATCACTGCAACCCTCCATTGTGTGGCACTTAACGGAATTAGAAAAACAACGGGTATTCACTGAATACCTCGATACGCTTGCAAAAGGAACCGACCATCCGATACGGGATCTGTTCGAGTTGGACCGAAAAGCGGGACAAGCACAAACATTGGTAGAGTGCGCGCAAGAGTGCTGTGAAACGCTGAGTCACTCAACGCAGTTCGAGGCGTGTCAGCACAAAACGAGCGTTCCGCTGCCCAATGGCCAGTCGCTGGATGTGGGACTGAATACTGAAC
>NZ_JCBDGX010000041.1:0-19667 GCF_059834345.1 Vibrio sp. R11-SG3-ISO3-SZ | reverse complement strand
GCCGCGTGTTGTCTTGTTACGCTGACTTGAGCTTGTCTATCGCAGCCATCAACGCAAATTGGTAACCTTGTGCACCTAAACCACAAATCACACCTACTGCTTTATCAGACAGGTAAGAGTGATGACGGAAGGGTTCGCGTGCGTGCACATTGGATAAGTGCACTTCAATAAAGGGAATCGCGACGCCGAGCAGCGCATCGCGCAGCGCGACACTCGTATGAGTAAAGGCCGCTGGATTGATGATGATAAAGTCCACCTCGTTGAGCGAGGCGTGGATTTTCTCAATCAGTTCATACTCTCGGTTTGACTGCAAATGCTCCAGTTCGACATCCGCTTGCTGGGCTTGTTCCATCAAGCTATCGACAATGTCTGCTAAGGTGTGAGAGCCGTAGTGGGCAGGCTCTCTTAGCCCAAGCAGGTTGAGATTTGGACCATTTAGGACAAGAATGCGTGATTTTGCTGTCATTGTGTCGCTATCTTCCTAGTTATTGAGATGAACTCAAATATTCCCATATTATCAAGGATTGGGCATGTCATTTTTAATGCAAACGGAGCCGAATCTTTGAAATTGACCAAGATTATAGCTAATTCAGCGCATTTAGCAGCAATTTACTGGTCTAATCACCTGTAGGGGAGCCAGGAAGTGGGACGAGGATCTAGGCTTGATGCCTTCTCGCGCACGAATAAGAGTGGGATAAGGGTGGAATAAGAGTGGAAGTGGGGAGGTAAAAACGCCGCGCTTATTGTAAGCGCGGCGGGTAATTTTAGTTCCTAGTTCCTAGTTCCTAGTTCCTAGAGTGGCGATAGTGTTGGAGTGGTCCCCCTCTAGGAACTCGCCTCTAGGAACTAGGTACTCGCTTCTAGGCACTCAAACCAACTCTGCTTTCTCTTTGATGAGCTTGTCGACCACGCTTGGGTCGGCCAATGTGGAGGTGTCGCCGAGGTTGCTGGTGTCTCCGGTGGCAATCTTGCGCAGGATGCGGCGCATGATTTTGCCCGAGCGGGTTTTCGGTAGCGAATCGGTCCAGTGCAGCACATCTGGGGTGGCAATCGGGCCTATCTCTTTTCTTACCCAGTCTTTGACCTCTTTGTGCAGCTCGGCAGAAGGGAACTCGCCGTCGATGAGCGTCACGTAGGCGTAGATGGCTTGGCCTTTAATGTCGTGCGGAATGCCAACAATCGCCGCTTCGGCAATTTTCTCGTGCGCAACGAGCGCCGATTCAATCTCAGCAGTGCCCATACGGTGACCGGAGACATTGAGCACGTCATCGACACGGCCGGTGATCCAGTAGTAGCCATCCTCATCACGACGGGCGCCGTCGCCAGTAAAGTACATGCCTTTGAAGGTGGAGAAATAGGTTTGCTCAAAACGCTCGTGATCGCCATATACGGTGCGCATCTGCCCCGGCCATGAGTCGAGGATCACCAAGTTACCTTCAGCGGCTTGCTCTTCAATCACGTTGCCCATGTTATCGACCAGCGCAGGTTGAACGCCAAAGAAAGGACGGGTCGCCGAGCCGGGTTTGAGGTCTGTTGCGCCTGGTAGTGGGGTGATCAAAATGCCGCCGGTTTCGGTTTGCCACCAGGTATCGACAATCGGAGATTGCTCATTACCGATAGTTTTGTAGTACCACTCCCACGCTTCTGGGTTAATGGGTTCCCCGACCGAGCCCATGATGCGTAAGCTGTCGCGTGAGGTGCCTTCGATGGCTTCATTGCCTTTCGCCATCAAAGCGCGAATCGCAGTGGGCGCGGTGTAGAGAATGTTGACTTGGTGCTTGTCGACCACTTCGCTCATGCGGCTGGTGTTGGGATAGTTAGGCACGCCCTCAAACAAAATGGTTTTGGCGCCATTGGCGAGTGGGCCATAAATCAGATAGGTGTGACCGGTAATCCAACCCACATCGGCGGTACACCAGAAGGTTTCGCCTGGTTGATAGTCAAACACGTATTTGAATGTCATGGTCGCATAGACTAGGTAGCCGCCGGTGGTGTGCAGCACGCCTTTGGGTTTGCCCGTTGAGCCTGAGGTGTAGAGAATAAACAGCGGGTCTTCGGCTTTCATCTCTTCGGGTGGGCAGTGATCAGAGGCTGCGGCGGTGGCTTTGTGCCACCACACATCGCGGTGATCGTGCCAATCAATGTCGCCGCCTGTGCGTTTGAGCACCACGACTTTTTCAATCGTTTTTACTTCGGGGTTGGTGAGCGCTTCATCGACGTTTTTCTTCAAAGGCACTGCACGACCGCCGCGCACGCCTTCATCGGCGGTGATCACCACTTTGGCGTCGGAGTCAATAATACGGCCAGAGAGCGCTTCCGGTGAAAAGCCGCCAAACACGACGGTGTGCACCGCGCCAATGCGGGTACAGGCGAGCATGGCGATCGCCGCTTCCGGTACCATCGGCATGTACAGACAGACCACATCGCCTTTGTGTACGCCTTGCTCTTTCAGCGCGTTAGAGAAACGGCACACCTCTTTGTGCAACTCGTTAAACGTGAGCGTTTTGTCATCTGCCGGGTCGTCCCCTTCCCAGATGATGGCGACGTCATCGCCGCGCTCGGCGAGGTGGCGGTCAATACAGTTGGCGGAGACGTTCAGTGTGCCATCTTCAAACCAGCGAATATCGACGTGGCCGGTATCGAACGAGGTGCTTTTGACTTTAGTGAAGGGTTTGATCCAATCCACCACTTTGCCGTGCTCGCTCCAAAACGCGGTTGGGTCAGTAACCGATTGCTGGTACATGGAAAGGTAGGTGTCATTGTCCGCGTGGGTCGTGGCTTTGATGTTCTCTTTGACTGGATACACGTGGGCTTCACTCATGGCTAATCTCCTTATGCTCTGCTTGGGCTTGCCAAGCAAAGGTGTCCTGTTTGTTGTCGTTTTAAACGGTGAGCGTTTGAATTACTGTTCACTTTCGGCCACCGCCCTCGATTCGACAATTAGACTTTAGGATGAATGGGCGAGATATCGGTGGCCGTGGTCGGCGTAATGGCAAACTTTGCGATCTCGCGCACTCTCCTTGTGTACGTTCTCCTTGCGTACGTTCAGCGTGAGACGTAGGGCAAGTTAAGGCTCGGTAGGTCGCCGTGGGTTAAACGCACAAACACCATCGCTGCGGCGATGGCGTCTTGCAGCGCGTCATGGCGGCTTTGCAGCGGCAGGTCGAGATGTTTGCAGATGGCATCGAGGCTCAAATCGAAATAGGCGTTGGGCAGATGCTTTTCCAGCTTGTCGTGGTAGATCTGGCTCACTTCGATGAGTGGGTTGGGCAGAGGAAAGCCCAACTGCTTGCGACACGCTAAGTCGAGGATTTTCTTATCGTAGCGGATGTGATAGCCGACCAAAGGCCGATTGCCGATAAAATCGAGCAGTTTGATCAGAGCGCGTTTTTCATCGATGCCATCGAGCAAGTCTTGGTGGCGAATGTGGTGAATTTTCACTGAGCCCGAGTCGAGCGATTGCGGCGCGCGCAGGCGCACTTCAAAGGGCGCACTGGTGAGGATGCGATTGTCGATGATTTTGGTCGCCGCAATGGTGACCAGCTCGGCGCGGTTAGGGTCGAGGCTGGTGGTCTCACAATCGAGTGACACGTACTCCCCTTTTTGCAACGCGCCAAATAACGATTGGTAAGGGCTGCCTTTGAGTTTGTAGTACCAGTAACGACGCATCAATAGGTTCATGGATGACCTCAATCTCGGATCTGGTAGTGATAGCTGAGAAACTGCTTAAATTTCTTTACCACGTGCAAACTGTGGCGCAGCAGATCGCGCTCGGTGCGATCGAGCTGTTTGAGGTCAATTCGGTTGTGGGTGTGCTGGTTGCCAAGCTGCTGATGAAGGCGCAGTTTAAAAAACAGTTTCAGCGCTTCACTGAGGTTATCGGCGGTATCGGGCTCGAGGATTTTTTTGCGCGCGAGGCTTTCGATGCGTTCAAAGGTGTTGTGCGCTTCAATGCCGTATTCCAGCGCCAAGGTACGAATACCATGCACGATGGGGAAGATGCCGCCACTTTTCAGATCGACCCCTTGTTTGTCGGTTTTGACGTTGCCAAACAGCGTCAGTGGCAGAGAGAATCGCAGTGCCGGACGACAAAAATCCTGGAGCGCCAACATGTTGTTGAACATTAAGCGATGCAGGTGTTCCATGATGGGGTCGAGGAGCGCGAGATTGCCCGCTACCGCATGTGCGTCACTAAAAATCGCCAAGTTCATGATCTGCTCGGCGCTGCTCGCTTTGGCCCAGCGGCTCAAGGTGGCGCTCCATTGCGATTGGCTTTTGACCCACTGCGGATTGTTGACCATCACATTGCCCGGGCAGAGCGGATAACCCAGCTGCTGCAAGGTATGGGTCAGCTGCTGCATGACGGCTTCACATTGCGGCCATTCGAGGTCGGGGGCGAGAATCAGCGCGTTGTCTTGGTCGGTTTTTAAGATCTGCTCCCCACGCCCTTCTGAGCCTAAAACGATCAAACAGCAGTGATCGTGAAGGGCGGGAGGAACAATCAGTTCAAAGGCTTTCTCGATAATTTGTTCATTAACGGCAGAAATCAGCTCCATGATAAAGCGGGTGCGAATACCATTACCAAGCAGGCTTTCGACCAAGTGGCGCTGGCGGTTCGATGCGAGCGCGAGCTCTTCGACACTGCTCGCTCTGGCAATGCTCAAACTCAACACGTGTGAGTGAGTGGAAAAGGCACTGAGGATTTGCGTCATATCCAGCATGCCGACCGCTTCTTTACCATCGGCGACCATCACGCGCTTCATGCGTTTACGCGTCATTTTGATCATCGCATTAAACAGAAACTCGCCATCGTCGACATGGATGACCGGAAAGGTTGCGATCTCGCCCACTGGGGTGTCGAGCGGGTGGTCATCCAACATGACCGCATGGAGCATATTGGTGCGCGTGACAATGCCAAAGGGCAGCTCATGAGGATGGTCGGCAAGCCTTGGGTCATCGTCTTCTAATCGCACCAGCGCGGCATCAATGGCGTTCTCTTTGAGTGTGCGCGTCACCTCATTGAGCGGCATGTTGGGGGCGATCACCATCGGCGGATGATAGATGGCTTTATCGACTTTGGTCAGAATGAACTCGGCCAGGTTTTGCTGCTGCTGCGCGGCTTCAATCAATTCCTGACGGCGCGCCAGATTGGTATCAAAATAGGCGGCAAACTGGCCATTCTCGTTGTAGAGCGACATAAAGGTCGCTTCGGGCAGTAGGTAAGCGAGGGTATCTTCTAGCGCCACGTAATGGTGCTTAGATTGGCCATCAAACAGGCCGCGCACATCAAACAAGTCATCATTGGCGTAGTGAGCAAAAATTTCGTTGCCATCCTGAGAGCGCTCTTCCACCGCGCCTTTGATCAAAATATGCAGATGATCCACACGTGCGCCGGGCTTAATCAAGCTCTCCTTAGTGCGGAAATAGGCGACATCCAGCGCCGAGCGCAGCTCGGTTTGCTGCGCTTCACTCAGCCTATCAAACGGTGGTGACTGCATATTGAATTTATCAGGCATAGCGGCTCTACACTCTCGCTCTACAGTTCGGGGTAGGTGAATAAATAAAGTGTGCGCGATCAGCGTATAAATGCCAGACGACTTTGGTCTTATAGGGGGGGAGTGCCTAGTTTCTAGTGCCTAGTTCCTAGAGGTCTGATTCTAAGAACTCGGCTCGTGCTTCTAGCAACCCACTTCTAGGAACTAGGCACTGTCTTCTAGGCACTGTCTTCTAGGAACTAGGAACTAACCTCTAGGCACTTCTTCCCTTTTTATTCCATGCAAACGCGGTCATAATGCCGCCGTTATCTACTCCCTTATCCTGACTGAGGTTTGCATGTTCACTCCTTCTCCCTATGGTTGGATCTCACAATATTTTGCGGGGTTCTTTTTTGCTTATGGCGTCTATTTGCCGTTTTGGGCGCTGTGGTTTGAAAACCAAGGAGTGACGCCGACCGACATTGGTGTCTTGGTCGGGATTGGCTTTGCGACGCGCTGCGTGGCGAACTTGGTGTTAACGCCGCGCATTCATAAGGTGGAGCATTTAATGCCGGCGCTGCGTTGGTTCAGTTTGGCGGGGCTGCTGTTTGTTGGTTTCCACTTTTTTACCGGCGGAAGTTTTTGGTTAATGGCGCTGGCGACGGTGCTGTTTAACCTTTGCTGCGGGCCGATTGTGCCGCTCTCTGATGCGATGGCCAACTACTACGCGCGGCTCAATAAGCTCGATTATGGTCGCACGCGCTTGTGGGGCTCGATTGCCTTTATTGCCGGCTCGACCGTGGTCGGGTTTATGGTTGCCCATTTTGGCAGCGACATGATTGTGTTGACGGCGATGGCGGGCATGTTGGCGGCTTGGCTAATGAGTTTAAGGCGCATTCAGCCTATGCCGGTGACCAGTGATGTCAGCGCAGGCGTGAGACCGAAATTGATGGAGCTGCTGCGTGAAGGGCCAGTGGTGAAGTTTCTCCTGCTGGTGGCGCTGATTCAGGGCAGTCATGCGGCGTACTACAGCTTTAGTGCGATTCATTGGAAAGCGGCGGGGTACTCCGAAGACATCATCGGCTATTTGTGGAGCTTAGGGGTGGTGGCGGAAGTGGCGGTGTTTGCCCTGAGCAAGCGACTGTTTTCTGGTTGGTCACTGCGCGCTATGTTTGCGCTCGCCTCAATTGGGGTGATGGTGCGTTGGGGCATGACGGCATCGACGACGCTACTGCTCGCTTTGGTGCTGATTCAACTGCTGCACGGCGTGACCTTTGCGGTGGCGCACATTGCCGCGATTCAATACATCCAACACTCCGAGCAGAGAAAAATGGTGGCGCTGCAAGCCTTGTACAATGCCATTCCGCTTGGCGCTGTGATTGCCTTGATGACGACATTAAGCGGCTGGGGCTTTGAGCACTGGGGCGCGAACGTCTTCTGGGCGATGGCCTTGATGGGCGCTGTGTCGCTATTTATCAAAGTGGCGCCACAAGAGAATCCCGTGACCTCTGAGCAATTTGTCAATGAAGCGCAAGCCGCCAAAGAAGCCGAGCCGCAAGAGGGAGAAAAAGCCACGGAAAGCGGCGCGTAAAGCACAGAATTTACTCAAGTCGATTGAGTTGCCGCCAGCAAATTCGTTTAATAAGTTAACCCTTATCGCTCACCTCACTGGCACGGCGATGGGGAGTACCGATAAACGACGATAAGGATATCGAATGCAAGGTTGGTTGGTGATCGCGGTTTCGCTTCTCTATCTTGGGCTGCTTTTTTTGATCGCATGGTATGGCGATAATCGCGTCAAGTGGTTGTCGCGCTGGCGGCCTTGGGTCTACAGCCTTTCGATTGCGGTCTACTGCACCTCGTGGACGTTTTATGGCACCGTCGGTCAGGCGAGCAGCAATCCTTGGTCCTTTCTGCCTATCTATGTGGCGCCGATTCTGGTCTTTACCCTCGGTTGGCGCGTCCTCGCTCGCTTGGTGATCACCGCCAAGCGTGAGCATATTACTTCCATCGCCGACTTTATCGCGGCTCGTTATGGCAAATCTCAAGGGCTGGCAGTGGCGATCACCTTTATTGCTGTGATTGGTATTTTGCCCTACATCGCGCTGCAACTGCGTGGCATTACCATGGGGCTAGAGATTATCGCGCCGAGTGTTAGTGAGGATTTCGCCCGCTTTGGTTTTGATGTGTCATGGTTTGTGGTCGGGGCGCTGGCGGTGTTTACCATGCTGTTTGGTACGCGTCATATTGATAATACCGAGCACCACCGCGGCATGATGATGGCGATTGCGTTTGAGTCGCTGGTCAAGCTGGTGGCGTTTTTGGTTGTCGGCTGTTTTATTCTCTATCTCGCCTTTAGCCGCAGTGACATTCAGTTGATGGCGATTGCCGCCGAGACGTATCAATCCCCCAATATCCCGACGTTGCTGATCCACACCGCCCTGACCATGATGGCGATCGTCTGTTTGCCGCGTCAGTTTCATACCATGGTGGTGGAGAACGAACGCGCGCAAGATTTGCATACCGCGCGCTGGCTCTTCCCGCTCTACCTGGTGTTGATGGGGCTGTTTGTGCTGCCGATTGCGTGGGTCGGCCAAGGCATCTTAAGCGGCGAAAGCCCAGATACGTATGTGATCAGCTTGCCGATGGCGGTGGGCGCGCAAGATTTCGCTCTGCTGGCGTTTTTAGGCGGCACCTCGGCGGCCAGTGGCATGGTGATTGTCTCAACCATCGCGCTGGCGATCATGGTGTCGAATGATATGGTGATGCCATTACTGCTGCGTCGCATGCGCCTCTCGCATCGTAACCATCGTCACTTCTCTGGCTTGCTGTTGATCATTCGTCGCGGCTTGATTTTGCTGCTACTGCTTGGCGCTTGGGGCTTTTATCAGGCGCTGGGCAGCATTCATTCGCTCTCTGCAATTGGCTTTCTCTCGTTTGCGGCGATCACCCAGTTTGCCCCGGCGCTGATTGGCGGCATGTACTGGCGTCAAGGCAATCGCAAAGGCGTGTATGTCGGGCTAGGTTTTGGTTTTACCTTGTGGCTGATCACCTTGATGAGCCAAACCGGCATCTTAGCGGGGGATGCACAAAGCAACTTCCTGTTGTGGATCATCACGCCGCCAGAAGGGTTGGCATCACTGGGTATTGCGCGCTCTGATTGGGGGATGCTGCTGAGCATCAGCGCTAACCTGTTCTTCTATTTGCTGGTGTCGAGCGCGACGCGCTCGAGCCTCAGTGAGCGGTTACAGTCAGCCTCGTTTATCGGTACGCCGCTGCCAGAGAGTGAGAACATGAGCCTCTACCAGAGCCGAGTGACGGTCGGTGAGTTGGAAATGCTCGCGTCGCGCTTTGTCGGCAGGCAGCGGGTGCGCAGCGCGTTTCGTCAATATTGGCAGCAGCAACGTGAGACACTGATGCCTAATCAGCAAGCGCCCTCGACCTTGATTCGCCATACTGAGCGGGTGCTGGCCGGTGTGTTTGGTGCCTCGTCAGCGAAGTTGGTGCTCACCTCTGCGCTACAAGGGCGCAACATGCAGCTTGAAGAGGTGGCGACCATTGTCGATGAGGCCTCCGAGCTGTATGACTTTAGTCGCGGCTTGCTGCAAGGGGCGATTGAGCATATTGGCCAAGGCATTGCCGTGGTGGACAAGCAATTGCGTTTGGTGGCGTGGAATCAGCGTTATCTTGAGTTGTTTGAGTTTCCGCCCGGCTTGATTCAAGTGGGTAGGCCAATTGCCGATGTGATTCGCCACAACGCCGAGCAGGGGCTGTGTGGCCCCGGTGACCCAGAAGATCACGTTCGCAGGCGGGTGTATCATTTAGAACAAGGCACACGCCACACCTCTTCACGTGTCAGGCCCGATGGACGCGTGATTGAGGTGCAAGGCAACCCGATGCCCGGCGGCGGCTTTGTGATGAGTTTTACCGACATTACCGTGTTCCGCGATGCCGAGCAGGCGCTGATCGACGCCAATGAAACTCTAGAAGAGCGCGTTCGAGAGCGCACCTTTGAGCTGGAAAAACTCAACAAAAAATTGGTCAGTGCGACCCAGCGTTCCGAGCGCGAATCTCAATCCAAATCACGCTTTTTGGCCGCGGTGAGCCACGATTTGATGCAGCCGCTTAATGCCGCGCGCTTGTTTGCCTCCTCCTTATCTGAAGTGACGAAAGCTGACTCGGTCTCTATTTCTTCTTCGACTGCTATGGAGGAGGGGAAAGAGTCCGAAGCGCAGCGCCTTGCTCACCATATCGAAAGTGCCCTTGGCGCGGCAGAAGATTTGATTGGCGATCTGCTCGATATTTCGCGTTTGGAGTCTGGCAAGCTGGAAGTGCACATTCACCCCTTTGCGCTCAATGATGTGCTCTCCAACCTCAACGCCGAGTTTAGCGCTCTAGCGAAAAAGCAAGGCATCGACTTTCGCATGATGCCGAGTGATTTGGTGGTTGAGTCGGACCCTAAACTGCTGCGCCGCGTGGTTCAAAACTTCCTCACCAATGCGTTTCGTTATAATCCACAAGGCAAAGTGGTGCTCGGCGTGCGCCGCATCCAAGGTGAGGCGCGCATTGAGGTGTGGGATAACGGCGTGGGGATTGATGAAGACAAGCAGCAAGAGATCTTTGAGGAGTTTAATCGCGGCAGTCATGCCCAAGATGGCCAAGGGCTACGCGATCAAGGGTTGGGTCTGGGGCTCGCCATTTCCAAAGGCATCGCGCATGTACTCAATCATGAAATAGGGATGCGTTCATGGCCTGGGCGTGGCAGCGTGTTCTCGATTCGTCTGCCGCGCGCGGTGCATGCCAGCCCAGCTCCTGCGCCTGCCGCGGCGCCAAGTGTCGGCGATCTCAGCCACTTGCGCGTGCTGTGTGTCGATAACGAAACGGATATTTTGGTGGGGATGGAGACACTGCTTGGCCGCTGGGGATGTGAGGTGCGCAGCGCCACCGATCTGGTCAGCGCGCTGGCGGCGATGGACGAGCAGTGGCAGCCGGATGTGATTTTGTCCGATTACCGTCTCGATCACGGCCGAACGGGTTTAGAAGTGTTGCAGCAATGTCGCTTGCGACTGGGCGCGCGATTTAAAGGGGTGATCATCAGCGCCGATCGCACCCAAGAGATGATGCAAGGCATCGAGTCGAGCGGATTTGCGTTTATCGCCAAGCCCGTCAAACCGCTGAAACTGCGAGCTATGCTGAATGGGCTTTAGCCTGACGGAAAATTCATCGGTGTACACGAAAAGGGAAAGCGAACATCGCTTTCCCTTTTCGTTCATGGTTCCTTTGCGGCCCATCATTCATTGCCAGTAAACAAGGTCTCATACGTCACAAACGCCGTTTGGGTATCACCGTAGTAGAGGGTGCCATCGGATTGCGCCGCGACGCGCAGCCAGCTCTCTTGGGAGGCGGGGCTGGGTAGGGTGATGAACCACTGTTTGCCCTCACTGTCGGCGCGTTGCATGTCGACGGGGGTCGTGGTGGTGTCGATGTCATTCACTAGCGAGAGTTTGACCCCTTGCAATGGGTGCAGCGAACTCATTGAGAGTTCTAACGTCTCTTCGGTCAACTTTTCAGAGCGAAACTTAATTTTGAACTCGCCATTTTCCATGTCACACAGACCACTGGTATAGCGGCAGTTGGATTTGCTGACCAACTTATACGCTTGGCCCTCTTTGGCGGCGTGTGGCTTTTCACTCACGGCCAAATCGGTACCGAAATAGGCGATGATGGAGAGAATCGGGGCAATCAATAGAGCAATGATAAAGTGTTTATTTTTGAACATCTTGGCTTCCTTGCAACAGCTCCAAGTTTTTCTTTACAACAGTAAGTTAACCCAATTTGAAGAATAAAAAAGCCCCAAACGGGGCTTTTGTGGTAGAGGTTAAGGATTAATGGTCAACCGCTTCGCCAGCACCGGCTGGAACACGCACGTGCTCGACCAAATCTTTCACTTCTTGTGGCGTTTCTGCGGTCACTTTTGATACCGCGAACGCGACGATGAAGTTGACGACAGCACCGATGGCACCAAAGGCGTTAGGCTCAATGCCTAGGAACCAGTTGCTGCCCCAGCTCTCTAGGTAAGTCCAGTCAGAGATAAACAAGATACCCTTGTGCTGGAATACGTAGAACAGCGTGATGGTGATACCGGCGATCATGCCTGCAATCGCGCCCTCTTTGTTGATGTTTTTGCTGAAGATACCCATCATCAATGCTGGGAAGATCGACGAGGCGGCAAGACCAAAGGCCAAGGCTACCGTACCTGCGGCAAAGCCGGGAGGATTGAGACCAAGATAGCCCGCCACTGCAATGGCGACGGCCATGGATATCCGGCTCGCCATCAGCTCTTTCTTCTCGGAGATGTTCGGGTTGATGACCCCTTTGATCAAGTCATGGGAGATGGCGGAGGAGATCGCCAATAGCAAGCCCGCGGCGGTCGACAGTGCTGCCGCTAGGCCACCGGCGGCGACTAATGCAATCACCCAGTTAGGCAGTTTCGCAATCTCAGGGTTAGCCAATACCATGATGTCGTTGTCCACCTTCAGTTCGTTAGTGGCAGCGCTCGATGTGTATTGAATCAAACCGTCGTTGTTTTTGTCATCAAAGCCAAGTAGGCCGGTTTTTTCCCAGTTCTTAAACCAGTCAGGACGCTCATCATAAGCCAGATGTTGGCCTGGCGCTGGGTTCACTGTGTCCATCAGGTTCAAGCGAGCCATCGCCGATACGGCTGGCGCTGTGGTGTAAAGAATCGCGATGAACACCAATGCCCAACCGGCAGAGGTACGCGCATCACGCACTTTTGGCACCGTGAAGAAACGGATGATAACGTGCGGAAGACCTGCCGTACCAATCATCAGTGACATGGTGTAGACGAACATGTTGAGCGTATCGCCCCGCACTTGGGTGGTGTACTCGGTAAAGCCGAGTTCGGTCACCACTTGGTCTAGCCGGTCGAGCAGATAGACATCCGTACCGGAGAGGGTACTACCTAGGCCAATTTGTGGCAGAGGGTGCCCAGTCAGTTGCAGAGAGATAAAGATTGCAGGGATAGTGTAAGCAAGAATGAGGACGCAATACTGAGCAATCTGCGTGTAGGTGATGCCTTTCATGCCGCCCATAACCGCGTAGACAAACACGATACACATACCGATCAACAGGCCAGTCGAGTAGTCCACTTCCAAGAAGCGACCAAACGCCACGCCCACGCCTTTCATCTGACCGATAACGTAGGTCACCGATGCGATGATAAGACAGACAACCGCCACCACGCGCGCGGTGTTGGAGTAGAAACGCTCACCGACAAACTCAGGTACGGTGAACTTACCGAATTTACGTAGATAAGGGGCGAGCAGCAGCGCGAGAAGCACGTAGCCGCCAGTCCAACCCATTAAGAAGACGGAGCCGCCGTAGCCCATAAAGGCAATCAGACCCGCCATTGAGATAAACGACGCCGCTGACATCCAGTCCGCTGCCGTCGCCATACCATTGGCAATCGGGTTAACCCCGCCGCCTGCGACATAAAACTCTTTGGTTGACCCAGCGCGTGCCCAAATCGCAATCCCGATATAGAGAATGAAAGTGGCACCCACAACAAGGTACGTGATTGTTTTCAAATCCATCTGAGTGACTCCTTACTCATCCACGCCGAATTCACGGTCCAGTTGGCGCATCTTCCACGCGTAGTAGAAAATAATGCCAAGAAACGTATAGATGGAGCCTTGCTGGGCAAACCAGAAGCCGAGTTTGTATCCACCGATTTGAATTTCATTCAGTACGTCGACAAATAATATGCCGCAGCCAAAAGATACGACAAACCAGATGACCATTAAGGTGATCATCAGTTTTACGTTTTTATCCCAGTAGGCTTTGGCTCTTTCCTGACTTTCGAATGCCATTGCCGCCTCCTTACGATTTCGCTAGTTAAATGGGGTGTTCGGTTTACCTGCTAGTGAGGTCAGTGCTTGTTAAAAAAATGTTTCACCATGTACATTAGCAAGGCAATGGGCGAAAAACCTTTCAACTTTAGTCGGGGCGATAAGGATAAAAAGGGCCCTAAAATGGGCGCTTAGCGAGGTTTACTGATAAATTTGTGATGTTAATAACTTGTTAAGTTAGCCAAAGGTCTAATGTCTTGAGAAGGGAACCGCTCAACTAGTGTTGATATGTTGACCGACAATTTGCATAGGTTGACCATTTCCCGCTACTGCCAAGAGAAAACTATGGGTAGAATAACTCATTGACTCCAATTGTATTTAAGGGGGTAAAGCTTGACGGTAGATATGATCAATGGACTGTTTCTTACTGGGACGCTTCTTCTTGTTATCAGTGTGTTATTCAGCCAGCTCTCCTCGCGCCTCGGTGTACCTATCCTCGTTTTGTTTCTCTGCGTCGGTATGCTGGCCGGGCAAGACGGCCCGGGAGGCATCAAGTTTGATAGCTACTCCACGACCTATCTGGTCAGTAACTTAGCGCTGGCGATCATCTTGCTCGATGGTGGGCTACGCACACGTATCAGCAGCTTTCGTTTGGCGTTCTGGCCGGCATTTTCTTTGGCCACCTTTGGCGTATTTTGCACCACGTTTCTCACCGGTTTGCTCGCCACCTGGCTCTTCAATCTCACTTTGCTACAAGGCTTGCTGCTTGGCGCGATAGTCGGTTCCACTGATGCCGCGGCGGTCTTTTCACTCCTTAAAGGGCGCAGCATCAATGAACGGGTGGGCGCGACGTTGGAGATTGAATCAGGCACCAACGATCCGATGGCGGTGTTTCTCACCATTACTTTGATTGCGGTACTGGCGGATCCAACCGCGGTGCTCAGCGTTGGGTTCGTGTCACTGAGTTTTGTGATGCAGTTTGGTATCGGCATCGCCCTTGGGCTTGGTGGCGGCTGGTTGTCTTTGCAAATCATCAATCGCATCCAATTACCAGAAGGCATGTACCCGATTCTGGTCTCAGGGCTTGGCGTTGGGCTGTTTGCATTGTCGAACACCTTGGGCGGCAGCGGCATTCTCACCATTTATCTGTTTGGTTTGCTGCTGGGTAATTTGCCGACGCGCTCAAAACACTCGATTTTGAATGTCATGGATGGACTGACATGGTTTAGCCAGATCATCATGTTTGTCGTGCTTGGTCTGTTGGTCAATCCGAAAGATTTGCTCGACATCGCACTGCCGGCACTGGCGCTCGCGTTCGGCATGATTGTATTTGCTCGTCCTATTGCGGTGTGGCTCAGTTTGCTGCCGTTTGGCAAGTTTCGCCCCAGAGAGAAGTGGTTTCTAAGTTGGGTCGGATTGCGTGGCGCTGTGCCGATCATTTTGGCGGTATTCCCTTTGATGGCAGGGCTGCCCAATGCGCAGATGTATTTCAATATCGCCTTTTTCGTCGTTATGGTCTCGCTGATCGTGCAAGGCGTGAGCTTAACCAAGGCAGCAAAATTGGCCAAAGTCGAACTGCCACCTCAGCCCGCGCCGGTGGCGCGGGCAGGGATCGAGATTTTCCCAACCAGCAATTGGGAGCTCTATGTCTATCGCTTGGAAGCGGAGAAGTGGTGTATTGGTGAGCCATTGAGTAAGTTGGCGATGCCGGATGGAACGTGGATTGCGGCGCTGTTTCGTCAGCGAACCTTGCTCCACCCATCGGGCAGTACTGTGCTGCAAGCGGGTGATACCTTATGCGTGCTGGGCCGAGAAGAGAACCTTGAGCCGTTAAGTCAACTGTTTAGCACCGCGCCTTTGGCGGAAACTCAAACCCGTTTCTTTGGTGACTTCTTTTTTGCCGCCGAGGTTTCGCTTAGCGATGTGTGTCAGCACTACGGCATTGATGTGCCAGTTGAGTACGCGACGTTCACGCTAAAGCAGTTGGTGGCGGAGCAACTGCCCCATCAAGTGGTGCTTGGCGACAGTTTTGATTGGCAGGGGCTGAGGTTTGTCATCTCCAAAGTGGAGAACTACGAAGTGACGCAGTTGGGTCTGTGCCTTCCGGACTCGCAAGAGCCAGAGTAGGGGTGGCCTATCTACCCGTAGTGCTAGTCGTTGAGTTCGCTAAGCAGTATCACCGCTTGGGTGCGATTTTTTACGCCCAGCTTGCGGAAAATGGCGGTCATGTGTGCTTTGATGGTCGCTTCTGAGACGTTGAGCTCATAGGCGATCTGCTTGTTGAGCAGGCCGTCGGAGAGCATGCCCAGTACCTTGTACTGCTGCGGGGTGAGGGTCGCCATTTTCTCAGCTAGATCATTGCAAGCGGCATTCTCGACAATCGAACCTTCAGGGAAGTAAGGATCGCCCGCCAACACTTGATTGAGGGCTTTCACTAGCTCGCGCATGTCACTCGATTTAGGGATAAAACCAAACGCACCGTGGCTTTTCACTTGCGTGACCACCGAAGGCTCTTCACTGGCTGAGACCACCACAATCGGCAACTCTGGGTATTCGGCGCGCAGTTGAATCAAGCCAGACATGCCATTGGCGCCCGGCATTTTCAGATCGAGCAGCAGCAAGTCGGGCTCATCTTCTTTGGCGAGTAACGTCATCAAGGCATCGAGAGAGTCGGCCTCGAGCAGATTAGCCCCACTGACCGCCATATGTACCGATTGGAACAACGCGTTGCGAAACAGCGGGTGATCGTCTGCGATGATGATGGTGTAGGTCGAGTCCATGACGTTGCACACTTATGATGATGTAGTTAATAGAATTATTGTCAGCTTTGCCGCGGTGGACAATCTTTATCCGCTAAAAGTCTGAAGTGTATCGGGTTTTGTTTCATTTAACACTTATTGTTGAGTATTTATACTAGATGCATATGATGTTAAATATCATTAATATCAATAAATTAGATTGTCAGTATGCCCTTGTTCACATATTCATCAATTTGATCTTAAATATTGCTCATATTTAAGAAGTGAATAGCTGTTTGTTGCATAATCGCTTCTAGGTTTTGACCTACTTCAAATAATGATGCAGTAAAGGAAACTGATAATGAAAAAATTAAGTCTATTCGCAGTGTTGGCCGTCGTTGGTTTGTCTGGATGTCAAATGACTGGAGGTTCAGATACAGATATCGCAAATGCTGATTTTAATTCAATGTCTTGCGATGATATTCAAGCAATGTTTGCAGAGTACCGTGAGCAGATGGATAACGTTGACACAGGTGCAAGCTTGCTTTCAGCAGTAGGTGTTGATTCGGGTACGAGTGAAGCAAAAGCGGTCATGGCTCAGGCATACTCGCAAGCAGCGACAACGGCTCGTCCAGTACTAAAAGTTAAGCAGTGTTCTTTCACTGTATAATTGAAGTGCAGATTTACGTTGAAAAGGCTGGCGATCACGTCAGCCTTTTTACTTTCTAATTTAGCCTGTCTCGATGAACACCTAATGGTAAGTTAGAAGACTGGTCAAAGGGCTGAGCCTTCAAATGCGCCAAAAACGTCTCGGCTGGCATAAATCCTGTGATGCGAGCATTTGGCATCGGCTGGCCATTGGCATCCCAAAAATCAATGGTCGGCAAACCGAGTACGCCGAGTTGTTTGAGTAGCTCGATGTCTTGCACTTGGTTGCGGGTGACGTCGGCTTGCAACAACACAAACTCACTCAGCTTGGCTTCCACATCGGCTTGGTGGAAGGTGTACTTCTCAAATTCCTTACACGCGACGCACCAGTCGGCATAAAAATCGAGCATCACAGGTTTGCCTTGCTCTCGGGCTTGGCTGAGGGCCAAGTTGAGCTCGGCGACGTTGTTGATACGGGTAAACTCAATGCTCGGCGCGGCTTGCGAGTGGGCGCTTGGACCATCAAACCAAAGATTGAGCAGCGGCTGAGCGCTGGCGAACAAACCGAGCACTGCAACAATGCCCACCACACTTTGCTTCCAGCCACCAAAAGGCAGTGCATTTTTACTGTGATAGAGCCAGCCAAACGCCGCGATACCGAGCCCCGACCACAGCGCACTGCTCCACAGATCGGGCAGGATGCGTTCAAGCAAGAAAATCGGCGCCGCGAGGAGGATAAAGCCAAACAGCGTCTTGACGCGATTCATCCACTCTCCCGCTTTTGGCAATAGCTGATTGCCAAAGACCGCGACCAAAATCAGAGGTATGCCCATACCGAGCGCCAACGCGTAGAGGGTGATCCCTCCGGTAAACAAGTCGCCGCTTTGCGCCACATACAAGAGCGCGCCCGACAGCGGCGCCGTGGTGCAGGGTGAGCAGACTAAACCAGAAATCGCCCCCATGCTAAACACACCGAGCAGGTTGCCACCTTGCTGCTGACTGCTCAGTTGATTGAGCCAAGTTTGCAGGCGACTCGGCAGTTGCAGCGTGTAGAGCCCAAACATCGACAAGGCCAGCGCGACGAATAATATACTGAGTCCTATCAACACTGCGGGGTGTTGCATCGTTGCTTGGAACTGCAAACCGGCTTGCGCCACCACCAAACCGAGCAGGGTGTAAGTCAATGCCATGCCTTGCACGTAGACAAACGAAAGACCCAATGCGCGGCGCGTGTTGATCTGACCGCCGCCGAGCACAATGCTGGTCAAAATCGGGTACATCGGCAAGACACATGGGGTAAAGGCGAGGCCGATACCCAGTGCAAGAAACAGCAGCGGTGTCCAAACGCTCTCGCTGATGCGATCGGCTAGCTGTGCCTGTTGTGAGCGTGATGAGTCTGTCGCCGTGTCAGTCGTAATAGGCGTCTTTTCTGAATTGGTGGAGGTAGGCGCGATGACGACATCGGCGTCTTGAAAGTCAAACGAGGTCAGGTCAATGACCTTAGTTTCGGGCGGATAGCAGAAACCGGCTTTCGCGCAGCCTTGGTATTGAACCATCAAACGAGCCCCGGCTTGATACTCGGCCAAAGGCACCTCGACAAACAGCGGCGTGGTGTAGATGTTCACGTCACCGAAAAACTCATCATGATAGGGCTCACCTTGACGCAGTGTGATGTCGCCTAACGTGATGTGCTCGCCGCTAATGGCAATCTTATCTTGATAGAGGTAGTAATCTGGCTTGATTTGCCAATCGAGATAGACCCGCGCGCCTTGCTGCACCGCATTGAAGGCAAACGCCTCATCAACAGTGACAAAGCGATTGTCCTCATTGGCAGGACTGAACGTAGATTGCGAATTGCCAAACAGAGCCCACACCGAGCTCGAAAACAGAGAGAGAACCAGTACAACAAGCGAGAAAGCGAAGCGCATAAGACCGTCACGTTAACTAAGATGGATTCAGTGTAACTCAATCAGACAGGAGATCGGATGGATAAGTTTCAAATAGTGCCTAGTTTCTAGTTCCTAGTGCCTAGAAGATCGCACCCATCACCCATCACCCATCACCCATCACCATCCCTCTAGGAACTAGGCACTCGCCTCTAGGACCTATTCCCTATGAACTCACTCCTAACCTCATCCGCACAATCCGCTCACACGCATCAATCTTTTGTGTATCTTTTGGGATGATGAGCACGGTGTCGTTACCGCCGACGGTGCCGAGGATCTCGGTGTGTGGGTCGATGTCGACGAGACGGGCGACCAGTTGGGCGCTGCCGGGGTGGGTTTTGACGACCACCATGGATTGGTTGTGGGTAATGAACTCGATTTGCGAAGAGATGGAGGACTCGACGCGTACTGGCGCGGTTTCGACCGTGATGCAGTAGACTTTTTTGCCGCAGGCATTTTGCACTTTGACGACGCCAAGTTGCGACAGCAAGCGAGAGACGGTCGATTGACTGATGCCCTCGAAACCAATGTTCACTAGGGCTTCTCTGAGCTCATTTTGAGTGGAAAAGCTTTGTTGTTGCAGTAGCCGTTTGCACGCTGAAGTGAGGGTTTTGTCATCGGCAAATTGGTCGTCCGCGAGATGAAGAGTGTCACTCATAAGGACCCCTTATTATGATTATCGCCATCCTGATGGGAATGAGTACACAGCTCCATCTATGTACCCTTGTGGGTTGTTCAATGAAAAAACGCCGTCGCGCACGCTGAGTTTATCACCAATAAAAGTGTGGCTATATGACACTTGTCACCAAATAAAAAACTAATGACAAAGTGTTTTTCTGGTCATTTATTCTAATAAAGCGAGGCTGTTGTCAGCCCCGCGAGTCTCTTAGTTCATCCAAAGCAGGGTTACGCGCCGAGCGTCGCCACCATCACCGCTTTGATGGTGTGCATGCGGTTTTCCGCCTCGTCGAAGACAATCGAGTAGTCCGACTC
>NZ_JCBDGX010000040.1:0-16232 GCF_059834345.1 Vibrio sp. R11-SG3-ISO3-SZ | reverse complement strand
ATAGTGAGATAGAGGTGATCGCACTGCTCGATAAATTGGCGCAACTGCTCGAGTGGGTTTTTGAGTGAGTATGGCGTGAGCTCGGTGTCTTCGATGTACAAGACGCCAAGTTCATCCGCTCGTTGAAACAGCGCGGCGGTATTGCTTGCGCGACTTACGCCAATGCACGCGTACTGAAAGGGCCACTTATGCGCTTGGCAGTAGCGAGCAATTTGATGAAACGGCGTGCCTGAGCTCGGCTGCGTGTCTTGGGTATCAAAGGTGCGCAAATCAAAATGGGCATCAAAATTGATGATGCCTATCTTCGGTGCGATCTGCTGCTGTTGAGCTTCGCCTTGAGTCGTTGTTGCAGGCGACGTTTTATCCAAGTGGCGCTGAAGAAAGCTCGCTAACCCCTGAAAAGAGGCCCACGCCACTTCATGCCCACCACCTAAGGTGATCACTTTGCTGTGCTCGAGTGCGAGTGCAATGTGCTGCGCGCACTCATGCTGCGCCGCCTCAAGCTGGCCTTGGGTGCAGGTGACATTCCCTAAGTCGAGCAAAGGGGTCGATTCATGCCACGCGAGGTTTGCCAATGCTTGGCGAATCGCATCTGGCCCACCGGCGGCGCCGACTCGTCCTTTGTTACGTGCCACGCCTTCATCACAGGCAAAACCCAATAGGGCAATGGCATCTTGAGTGTGCTCACTGAGCGTGTCGCTAGTGGTAGAGGTGACGACATGATGCATGCGCTGACCCAGTGCGCCATCTTCTTTATCATCGCGCCCTTGCCAGTGAAAAGATGATTGAGGTTGATTAGGCATGATTGAGCTCTCCCAATACAACACGTGCGGTTAAACGCGGCATGCCTTGCTGGTAGCTAAGATCTGCTGGGTGGGCGATGTCCCAAATCGCAAGATCAGCATCAAAGCCTGGTGCGATCTGCCCGCGTGTTTGTCCATAGCCCAGCGCTTTCGCGGCGTGGCAGGTGACACCGCGCAGCGCTTCTTGTGGCGTTAAGCCAAATAAGGTGCACGCCATGTTCATCATCATGGTTAAGTCGGCAAACGGCGAGGTGCCGGGGTTGAAGTCTGTCGCGAGCGCCATAGGGACGCCGGCTTGGCGCAAAGAGTCTATCGGTGGGCGCTGCGTCTCTTTTAAAAAGTAAAACGCTCCGGGTAGCAAGGTGGCAACAGTGCCTGATTGAGCAAGCGCATTCACGCCAGTCTCATCCAGGTACTCAATATGATCCGCTGAGAGCCCAGAGTACTTGGCCGTTAACGCACTGCCGCCAAGGTTCGACAGTTGCTCAGTATGCCCTTTAATCGCGAGCCCATGCGCGTTTGCACATTTGAAGACACGCTCGGTTTGCGCCAGTGAAAAGCCGATGGATTCACAGAAAACATCCACGCTAGTGGCAAGCTGCTCATCAGCCACGGCAGGAATGATCGCTTGGCAAATATAGTCAACGTAATCGTCGGCGCGCCCTTGGTATTCTGGTGGCACCGCATGGGCGGCAAGCAGGGTGGGCGTCACGCGCACTTTGCGGTGCTGCTCAAGTGCTTTGGCGGCGCGCAACATTTTCAGCTCATTGGCGAGTGTCAGACCATAACCGGATTTGATTTCCACTGAGGTGACACCGGTGCGCAGCAGTCCATCCAAACGAGGCAGCGCGAGTTCAGTGAGCGTCTGTTCGCTCGCCTCTCGAGTGGCTTTCACGGTTGTGAGAATTCCGCCGCCTTGCTCCGCGATGGTTTGATAACTGGCGCCGCACAATCGCATTTCAAATTCGTGCGCTCGGTTACCGGCATGAATCAGATGGGTATGGCAATCAATCAACCCCGGCGTCACCAGTTGGCCTTGGCAATCATAGCGTTCGGGCTGCGGTTTGATGTCGCCGACAAAGACGATTTTACCTTGCACAATACCGATACTGGTCGGCGCGCTGACTTGATAGCCGCTCTCGCCCTCACACATCGTGACGAGCCGAGCATTGCAGAGCACCAAGTCGTAGTGGGGTAGCTCAGAGGAGAACATTCGATAGACTCTTAGATTTAAATGTATATACAAATAATGAGTCTTGAGTAGTCAAATGATCAAGTGTGATGTTATGAAAATGTGATCGCTAGACCAATTTCAAACGGTCAGAAGGTCACTTTTGAGCTGAGTTTGTAACGCGTGCCGGGATGATAAAGTAATGCGGTACTGACCAGTTTATCTTGGCTCCAGGTACGGCGATTGAGCAGCAAACAGGGCTCGTTCGCCGCCAACTTTAATGCGCTGCGGACTTTATCATCTGCCACGATCGCTTCCACTGTGTGTTCAATCGCACTGAGCGGGCAGTGCTGAGAAAGGTATTGGTTGGGCGTTAAGGTGGTGAAGTCCTGCGAGAGATAGTCGGGCGCATACGCCTCGTTGACCCAGCGCAGTTCGTATTGAATGGGGGAGTTGTCCTCAAAGTGAATGATTTCACTGTAAAACACCTTGGTATCGAGCATCACCCCCAGCTTGGTCGCAATAACGCCGTCGGCCAATAACTCGACCTGCTTAATCACTTTACTGGAGTAGGCTTTGCCTCGCTGCGCGACCTCTTCTGCGATATTGCGAATATCAAGCAGCGGTGACTCCGCTTTCTCATCTGGCGCGCAAACAAACGTGCCCAATCGAGGTCGGCGCTGAAGTTTGCCCTCTGCGACCAGATCGCGAATCGCTTTGTTGACCGTCATACGGCTGACATTGAACTGCTTGGTTAACTCTAGCTCGGTGGTGATTTGGTGACCGACCGGCCAATGACCCGAGCTGATCTGTTGTTCGATGAAGTGTTTGATTTGTAGGTATAACGGTGATTGACTCATAAGCTCACTGATTTCAGAGGGACACGCCTTCCATTATTGACTATACAAAAGGGTAACCGATTGGCTGAATGCGTCAAGCAAGAGTGAGCAAGTTGTGAGGCAAACAGGGTCATGACCCTTGTTTGCCCATTAATGAGGAGAGCTGAACTTAATTAGGCAGCGCTAAGATGCGTAGTGAGGTAGGGGTGCCAAGCGTCTTGATACAGCGCTTTAGAGAGCTTGCGCATTTCATCGACCTTGGCCATTTCAATGTCATTAAGCGGGCGCGATTCTGCGGCGGCTTGACGCTCAATCAGCTGAATCTGCTCATAAATATCGTGCTCTGCACCATTTTTGACATCCGCAATGGCTTTGAG
Source organism: Vibrio sp. R11-SG3-ISO3-SZ (assembly GCF_059834345.1). Taxonomy (NCBI): domain Bacteria; kingdom Pseudomonadati; phylum Pseudomonadota; class Gammaproteobacteria; order Vibrionales; family Vibrionaceae; genus Vibrio; species Vibrio sp. R11-SG3-ISO3-SZ. The sequence goes on along the minus strand of NZ_JCBDGX010000040.1, from coordinate 13,042 downwards.
GTGCAGTTGCACCTCGGCAACCAACTGAGTTTTGGGCAACTGAACCAGAATATTCAAGTCACGATAGCCTGATGCTTGCGGGCTCTTAAAACGGTTCTTTACTTTGACTACCGTAGTTTCGCGCGCTAATGCTTCATAGGCGGACATCAAGCCATCAATATCGTGCGCCACTATGGTGGCTCTGGCAAGGTCGGTGATGCGATCCACTTGACCGTCGAGCTCATGGGCAATTTTCTCTTGTGCTCGCTGGCTTGATTTTACGCCAGCAAAGTAAGCGTCGGTGGAGGTTAACAGTGCGGTACTTTTACATAAGGTTTCGAGCTCCGCTTGCGCTTGGTGCGCTTTGCTGTAGAGCACGTCAAAATCTGAATAGGGTTGAGTGGGGGAGGCGTCGGTTGATTTAATGCCGTACAAACCGCTCAAGTTGTGTTTAAACGCTTTAGGGCTGACTTGGTTTTGCTTGGTACTGGGTCCTTCATCTCGGTCAGGGGCCATAGGGATGGCGGCAAACGCCGGGGCGCGGCTGAGCATTAACAGCATCAGTGCAGTGGTACGCAAGAATACGCTCATTCACTCTCCTTAGAATCGTAGTCGCTTAGAAAATGGAGGAAAAAGGAACCGCTAAGTGCTACGTGTCTGATTAAGATCTTGGGATGGAAATGGCCTTTCCAAGGTCCGCTATTCGATAAACGTTTGAATTATGATGTTGGTCTCAATTTCATTAACTTACCTTGGTTGGATTGCGCGTTTTTGCTTAAGTTCATCCGCAAGTTGTAACCAATTATGATCAGATTCCATCGCCGAGTGCCTTATCCCACCTACCACGAAGGCTGACTTTCCGTTAGGCTATGGCACGTCAGTCATCGAAAGAGAAAGAGAATGAAAGATCCTGAGTTTTGGCATGCCAAATGGGCATCCAATGAGATTGGTTTCCACTTGGAAGACGTGAATCCATTGCTGATTCAATACTGGCCAGCGACCAACCCCAGCGCAGATGAAAACGTATTTGTGCCGTTGTGTGGTAAATCAGAAGATTTGGTGTGGCTTGCCACCAAGCACAGTGACGTGCAAGGGGTGGAGCTGAGTAACATAGCAGTGCGCGCCTTTTTCGCTGAGCATTTTTATACGCCATTGGTGATTCCTCTCAATGGTCAGCATGAGCTGTTTCAATTCGATGAGCTCTCTATCTACACCGGAGACGTCTTTACCGCGCCCGTCAAACCGGTCGATTTGGTCTATGACCGCGCAGCCTTAGTGGCGCTGCCTGAAGAGATGCGTGTCGACTATGTGGCAAGAATTCAGTCGTTACTTAAACCCGGTGGGCGGATTTTACTGGTCACCTTAGATTATCCTCAATTGGAGATGACGGGCCCCCCATTTAGCGTGGCCGAGCAGGAAGTTCGTGCTCTGTATGAGGGGTATCAAGTGACCAAGCTCTATCGAGATGATGCCGACGAACGTCATCCAAAAATTGCGAAGCGCGGTTTGTCACGCTTTGCCGAAGAGGTCTATTTGATTCAGGCGCCATCATGAGGCGACGATCGGAACTCTGACAATCGGCGAAAATAAAAAACTCTGGCCATTACGGACCAGAGTTTTTTATTACTTAAATAGACATAGGAGTGAACCTATCAGTAAATCACCTTGATCTTACCGGCTGCGTCGACGGCGCTCTCGATGGCTTGCTCAATGGTGTCACGGCGTGTAATCGCAACGCCAAGACGGCGGCGACCGTTGATATCAGGTTTACCGAATAAACGCAGCTGGGTTTGAGGCGCGCTGAGTGCCTGTTGCATGCCTTCAAAACGAATGTCTTGTGAGGTGCCTTGACCTAACACGACGGCAGATGCGGCAGGGCCGTATTGAGTAATGCTGCTGATTGGCATGCCGGTAAACGCGCGGACATGCAGTGCGAACTCTGAACTGTCTTGTGACATCAAAGTGACCAGGCCGGTATCGTGTGGGCGCGGCGAAACTTCATTAAAAATCACCGTGTCGCCTTTGATAAAGAGTTCGACACCAAAAATGCCGTAGCCGCCTAATGCATCGACAACGCTTTGCGCCGCATGCTGCGCCGCTTTTAGCGCCTTATCCGACATGATTTGTGGCTGCCAAGACTCACGGTAATCGCCATCTTCTTGGCGATGCCCAATTGGGGCGCAGAAATGAACGCCGTCAACGGCGCGTACCGTCAGTAGGGTGATTTCGTAATCAAAATCAATAAAGCCTTCAACAATCACGCGACCTGCGCCAGTGCGGCCGCCATCTTGAGCGTATGCCCAGGCTTTTTCAATGTCTGCATCTGTCTTAATGACGCTTTGTCCTTTACCCGATGAGCTCATCACAGGCTTGCACACGCATGGCAGACCGACCGCCTCAATCGCTGCGGTGAATTCGTCATAGTTGTCGGCAAATCGGTATGGAGAGGTGGTCAGAGAGAGCGTTTCCGCGGCTAAGCGGCGAATGCCTTCACGGTTCATAGTCAACTGTGTGGCTTTCGCACTCGGCACGACATTGAGACCACGCGCTTCAAGCTCGACCAGCTTGTCGGTTGCGATCGCTTCAATTTCTGGCACGACATAGTGAGGTTGCTCTTTGTCGATGATGGCTTGCAGTGCGTCGCCGTCAAGCATGTCTAGTGTGTAACTGCGATGCGCGACTTGCATAGCAGGGGCATCTTCATAGCGGTCACACGCGATGACTTCTAAGCCCAGTCTCTGACACTCAATGGCGACTTCCTTACCCAGTTCACCTGAGCCGAGGAGAAGAACACGCGTTGCATTTTGACGAGTCGCTGTACCAAACATAATCAACCTTTTAGAGATGTAGAATTTGGCGCTGATCATACGAGGATAGATCTCAAAAGGCAAACGTTTGCGTCCATCTCAATTTTGTGACTTATATTAGGACTCTTGCATGTATTTGTTGGGTATGTAGCATAAATCAGAGTTATAATCTTAAAGTGACTTGTTGTAGAGTAATCATCAAATAAGAATGCAATACGATCCTAATAATTCCATCAAAATTCCAATCGACACTCTAACCGTCGGTATGTTTGTCACCGCACTGGAAGACAACAAAAAGGTGAACCTAGCAAATGCTGGGCGCGTGCCGTCAGAGCAAGCCGTCAATCAACTGATCAAAAATGGTATCCAATTCGCTTGGGTTGACGAAAGTTTGTCTGCTAAAGGTTGCACTTTTAAACCCGTGCAACAGCCATTCGATGACTCGCACAACATTTCGCCACCTGCGGCGGTAGAATCGGTGAAGACCGAGGCAGTTAAGCGTAAAGCCAAAAGCCGTTTTTCCATGCAGAAGAAAGCGAGCAATATTATTCGTGAAGCCAAAGGGCTCGCTCATCGCGTATTGACCCAAACTTTTGATGGTAAAACGGTCCATGTCGATGAGTTCGATGACTGGGCGGAAGATTTGATTGAATCGGCGCTGGTGGACTCCGATGCGCTGCAATGTGTTTCAGCGCTGCGCAACAAGGACGAGTACCTATTGGAGCATTCGGTCAATGTGGCCACCTTATTGGTGACCTTTGGTAAACATCTGCAATTACCAAGAGAGATGCTCAAAGAGATGGCGATCGGCGGCATTATTCATGATGTGGGCAAAGTGAAGGTGGATGATAAGGTGCTGCACAAACCGGCACGCTTAACACCGGAAGAATTTGAGCACATGAAGCTTCATCAAGTGTTTGCGAAAGATATGATCATGTCCGTGACTGGGCTCAGTGATGTGAGCCGTGATGTCTGTCTGATGCATCACGAAAAACTGGACGGCAACGGCTACCCGAACGGCCTTAAAGGGGATGAAATTCCACTGCACGGTCGCATGAGTTGCATTGTGGATATCTACGATGCCCTCACCGCGGATCGCGTCTACAAGCGCGGAATGAGCTCGGCAGAGGCGTTTAAAATTCTATTGAGCCTCACGCCCAATCACCTCGATCGTGACTTGGTGTATAAGTTCATCAACTGTATCGGTATGTACCCAGTGGGGGCGTTAGTCGAACTCAGTGATGGGCGAGTGGGCATCGTCTGGACATCCAATGAATCTGAGCCGTTGAAACCGGAAGTGAAGTGTTTTTACTCGCGTAAGAACAAGCATTATGTCGATGTGGCTTTTGTCGATCTCAAACGCAGTAGCGTCAAGATTGCCAAAGCGATTGCGCCAAGTCAGCTAGAAGTGGATGCGACGCCGTTCTTTGACGTTTGATGCCTCGATAGTGAGCCGCTACTTTTCGTTGTAGGCAGAATAGGTCTTCGCAGGCAACACTGTCACCGTAAACAGAAAAAGCGCCTTTTACTCACGTTATGTGGATAAAAGGCGCTTTTTTATCGAGCACAATTTGTCGGCGTTAAAGCTTAGATCGCAAGATAGGTCAGTGGAATATCTGGTCCCAATACTTCAAGGGTCGCTTGCGTGTCGGCCAGGTGGCTTATTCCGCCTTCGGCCATCTCTGCCAAGGCTGCAGATTCAATCTCGCTGAAGGATTTTCCGGCCATCAACAGTTGAATTAACGCGACTTGCAGTGGTGGCAAGCTTGGGTTGAACGCGGCGTTTTCAGCGTACGCACCGAGATAGGTCGAGCCATCGGTGGTTTTGAGTGCGACACCGCTCAGGTTGTGAGTGTAAGGTGAGTGGCTCATATTCAGCGCTTTCAGTGCTGCTTGTACCAACTCGTCACCCTCTTCACTGTGATAGCCGTGATTGACCTCAGACATCAAACCCGACTCAATGCCGAGATCGCTAGGGCCAAAGGCTTCTGGCAGATAGTCGTGCAGAGTCTTGCCTTCACGTTCAGGCAATTGAACCGTGAGTTCTTTTGCCGTCGACAGTTCATTCATAAACTGACGACAGTGGCCACAAGGGCTGTAGTTGATGGTGATGTCAGAAATGCCTTGCTCGCCTTTCATCCACGCGTGGCTGATGGCACATTGCTCGGCGTGTACCGTTTGACCGAGTTGCACACCGGCAATCTCAACGTTGGCACCGAAATATAAGCGACCCGTTAAGCCGCGCACAATCGCGCCCACGTAGAATTTAGACAGGGGGGCGTAGGAGAACGCCGCCGCGACAGGCAAGAGCATCACTCGCGTATCAGCATCGTTGTTACCGCTGATGTTTTTTAACTGCTCAAATTGGTCGGCTGACAGGGTGGCATCAAATGACTCGCTCAGCACGATGGGTTTGAGGTAATCGGCAACGTCGCTAGGGAGCTGTGTCAGGGCTTGTTCTATGCGGCTGGTCATAGTAAATCCTTTATTGTTATTTCAGAGTCAAGCTCGATGCTAGGGAAAACATAGCTAGGTTGTTGACATCTTGTGATACTGGACAATCATTCTATGCGACGCACCAAACAATACAGTGATAAAAATCACACTTACGATTGTAACGAGTGCAAATTTACTGATAGATGAGTGATGTCACACAATTCTGGCGCGCTGCCTAGCCGCAGCTAGTGCGATAACCAGAGTGCCAGAGCGAAAAATGACGGTGCCAATATGGAGGTGATCACGCCACATACCACCAGAGCCAGAGAGCTAAACGCCGCATCTTGCGCGTTTTTCTCCGCACAGGTCGCGGTGCCAAGGGCATGTGAGACGGTGCCCATGGTCAGACCCTTTGCAATTGGGTGGGTGATGTTTAACAGCCCGTAGATAGGGTAGGCGAAAATTGCCCCAAACAAGCCGACCAACAGCACTAAGATCGCTGCAATCGCGGGTTCGCCGCCCAAATGGCTAGAGACTTCCATCGCAATCGGCGTGGTTACCGATTTGCCGAGTAAACTGGCGATCAAGGTTAAGTCGGTGTCTAGGCTAACGGCAATCAGACTGGCCGTCGCCATTGACAGGACGCTACCCACGCCGCATGCCAACATAATGATGCGCCAATTGGCCCGAATTTGGGGGAGCTGCTCATACAGTGGGTAGGCCAAGGCCACAACCGCAGGCTGCAGCAGGAGATTGATCCAGTGATTGCTTTCGTAATAGGTTTCAAAAGGAACGCTCAGCCAAGTCAGAAGCGGGATAAGAACCGCTAGGCTGACCAGCAGCGGGTTCATTAACGGTGAGTTGACTCTGCTGCACACCCAACGCGCACTCAAAAACACCACCACAGTTACGAGTAGCCACATCATTGGTCGCCTCGCTTAAGCAGGCGATCCAGCATCCAGCCCAGAGAGACGAGGACAATCGCTGTGCCACCAATCGCACTTGCCAGAATTGGCCACGCATTGTGGTAGAGCAGATCGAAGTGTTCCATCAAGCCGACACTGATGGGCACAAACAGCAGTACCATATAGCGAATAAACAGCGTCGCACCGGGTTTGACCCACTTTGAGGGCACCAAGCCGCTTGCCATCAAGGAGAACAAAATAAGCATGCCGATGATGCTGCCGGGAATCGAGGTCTCCAGCCATTGCTGAATATTAAGACCGGCGATCAGGCAGAGAAAAATCAAGCCAAATGAGATGAAGTAGTGCAATAAAGTACGAGGCATAAGAGCGGTGTTGCCTTAAGAGACCAACTGTTGAACGTATTGATAGACCGATTTTAAGATAGCGACTTTCTTTTCGTCACTTTCATGTTCATGAACTAAGTTTTCCAGATTGATCATGTAATCTTCAATGCGACTTTCGAAGTACTCGCGGCAATGCGCCGCCCACTGCTGCTGCTCTTTTTCATCCAATGTCCATGGGTAGTGGCGTGCGCGGTAGCGAAATAGTAGCGGGGCGATGCGTGGATCACTGAATTCAATGTCTAGACCTGCGAGTTGCTGCGGATCCGTTTGGCGAATGATCTCCATGGCTGCTTTGTCGGCAGGAGAAAAGAAACCGTCATACAACTGAGTATCCACATCGGATGAAGTAGCGTACTCTCTTTCAATACTGTACAAGCCAATCAACTTTTCGCGGATTTCTGGGTGTTGGCGCAGCGTGGCTAGGTTTTGTAAGCACTGCTCGCGGTCGATGCCAATATGAGCGGCATTGTCCGCCGTGAGGGTTTTCGCTGGGGCGAGAATTGGGCACTTATTGAGATGTACCAGTTTGACCGGCACGGGCAGTTCATCTGGCCCTAGGTCGTCTCGTTTGGTGTACAAACGTGTGTTGAGTGCGTCGACATCAAGATCCAACAGTGGCTGAGGATCTTTGGCTAAGTCCACCATGATAACCGCGTTTTGGTTGGTCGGGTGCCACGCCACTGGAACCAACCAACTGGTGTATTGGCACTCTCGGCCTAACATGCCGGAGACGTGCATCAAGGGGGTCATATTGACAATATCGATCAGCTCATTGAGTTTGCGTTTATGGCGCATCGACAAAAAGTAATCAAACAATTTGGGTTGTGCGGCTTTGATTTTTTTTGCCATCTCAATGGTGGCAATCACATCCGCCATCGCGTCGTGCGCGTTGGCGTGTTCAATGCCGTTAGCGACCGATAAATGTTCCAGCTTAAAGCTAATAAAGCCTTCTTCGTTTTCTGGCCACTCGATGCCTTCAGGGCGCAATGCGTGACACGCGCGTAGCACATCCAATAGATCCCAACGAGAGTTGCCGTTTTGCCAGCTCCACGCATAGGGATCAATGAAGTTGCGGTAACAGGTATAGCGCGTCACTTCATCATCAAAACGAATGCTGTTGTAGCCCAAGCTAATGGTATTAGGCGTTGCCAATTGCGCGTGAATCTGGGCGATAAATTCAGGTTCTGGCAGCCCTTTACTGACCGCCGTTTGCGGAGTGATACCCGTGATGAGCGCCGCTTCTGGCGCGGGCAAGTAATCGGCAGGTGGCTGACAGTAAATCACCAGCGGCTCACCGATGATGTTGAAATCCATATCGGTGCGCACGCCTGCAAACTGGCTCGGCCTGTCTTTGGCTGGGCTGGTTCCCCAAGTCTCATAATCAAAGAAGAAAAACGTCGGTTGATTATCAGATTGCATGGGTTCTCCAGAAATTGCGTGCGATTGACGTGAAGTATCCGTCAAGAAAGGGCGCGCAAGCAAGGGAAATGGCGAAAAACTTTCACGTCAGGGCGAGGGTGACGATTTTCTGCGCGTTAGGACAAATCAAGGACGATAAGACTCGACGGCCAACGTAGAGGCGCTACGAGTCATCGACTGCTAACGATAACGCTCAATCAGCGCCAACATATCTGGGCTTTCGAGGACGCGGATTCTGCTATGGCCTTTTTCTTTTGCAAACAGTGCGTACTGCATGGCTCGCGCGACGTCACTGGCATGAATGGGAATCAGCTTGCGCAATGGACCTATCATAAGTGGGCGCGCCACTTTTAGCACCGCTTGCAAAACCAATTCATCATTTCTAGGGGTGTCTCTTAGCCCCACTAATGGACCAGGGCGAACGAATACCACTTGCTCAAACCCCATACGCTCAATGGTCAGTTCCATTTTTCCTTTACAGCGTAGGTAATGAGACAGTGAGCGCGATGAAGCGCCATAACTCGAGACAACCGCGAGACGCGTCACGCCCAGCAGTTTCATTTCGCTCGCGACCTCACACACCAATTTGACGTCGACGTGTTCTAGCGCCTCTTTAGAGCCTGCTTGCTTGCGTGTGGTGCCCAAACAAATGAAGCCATAGGTGGGCGTCGGTTTGTCGTCTGTCCACGTCTGTACTTCCAGTTCAGGGTGAATCAGCGTCTCTAACTTGGGATGAAAATAGGGCAAGGCTTTACGAGATAACGCGTAAATTGCCTCGATCGGCTCGGCCTCGAGCATCTGCTTCATCAGTTCGTTGCCAATTAGGCCCGTGGCGCCTGCCGTGATGACGACAAGCGGTACACGTTCGTTGGGGTTGTGTTCAGTCTGGTTCACCGTCAGCCCTGCATGAGTTCGAAGAAGGTGAACGAAGAATCCTACAGGATCAGTGAAAAGTCTATGATCCCATCCTATCTTTCGTGATCTAATGGGTATTTGTGTCCTTGTGTGGAAGAACTGGGGTTAGGTGAGTGAGAAAGGTAAGCGACGAGTGCTTTTCTTGGGTGAGGACGAGCCGTTTTTGGGTTTACTTGAACGTCGATTTGCAATCATACAGACCTCCTTGCGCTCTACGTTACTGATCAAAAGCGTTCTACGTTATTGATGAAAATATAGTACAAATGGAGAAAAATACCAGTTGAGGTCAATAAAACCGATGAATTGACCAGCAAATGGTCAATCACAACAGGAGCGGCGGGTGTTCAAAACGGTATTTCGCGGTACACTGACAAAAATTCAATCTCACCATAGGGATACGTGATGAACATTGACTTGACGACCATGCCGCCTGCGGACATTTATCATTTGATGACGCAAACGGTGATTCCCAGACCCATCGCTTGGGTACTGACGCAATCAGGCACGCAAAACTATAATTTGGCGCCGTTTTCGTACTTTACGCCGATTTCTAGTAATCCACCGCTGTTGATGTTTTCGGTGGGCAAAAAGCCCAGTGGCGAGATCAAAGACACGACGCGCAATGTACTAGCAAGCCGAAAAATGGTGGTGCATATCGCTCATCAGGCGCAAGCCGAATCGGTGACGCAAACCGCCGCAACCCTAGAGCATGGTGAGTCAGAAGTGGTAGCCAACGGTCTTGAGTTGGTCAGCTTTGACGGTTTTGATCTGCCTCGGGTGCAAGGTTGCCCGGTGGCGTTTGGTTGTTCGCTGTTTGAAGTCAAAGAGATCGGTGATACCCCGCAAAGCCTTATTTTCGCCAAGATTGAGCAGATCTACCTTGATCCTAATATCGTGACAGAGGAGGGCGAACGCCTGACGATTGATGCTCTGTCGCTCAACCCACTTTCCCGTCTCGGGGGCAGCCAATACGCTCTGACTCGTGACGTTTTTTCTGTAGCTAGGCCCAAATAACATGTTAAACCACGCTTTTTCTGACGCCATTTGGCACCGTATCAACCAAAAAACCAAACCTCTTGGCTCGCTTGGCTTGCTTGAGTCAGCCGCTCATCAATTGGCGCTGATTCAAAGTAGCAAAGCGGGCAAACTCGCGCAGCACATCACGCTCAACCAACCAGCTGCTATCGTCTTCGCTGGCGATCACGGGATTGCCGATGAGGGCGTCAGCATTGCGCCTAGCGCTGTGACGCAGCAAATGGTGCTTAACTTTTTAGCGGGTGGCGCTGCGGTGAACTGTTTCTGCCGCGCCAACGATGTTGCGCTTACTGTCGTTGATTGCGGAATCTTACTGCCGGTGGAGTCTGACTCGGCGCAGTTTATCTCTCAGCGTCTTGGCGAGAGAACCCACAATTTTGCCGAGCAAGCGGCGATGAGTGCTGAGCAGGTCGAGAACGGCTTGCGTCTGGGGGCGCAGGTGGTCGACAAGGTGATCGCATCTGGCTCTGAGCTGGTGATGTTTGGTGAAATGGGCATTGGTAACACCAGTAGCGCGGCGGCCCTACTGAGTGCTTTGATCAAGGAGCCGGTTGAGCGCTGCGTCGGCCGCGGAACGGGCATCACCGATGAGCAGTACGAGCGCAAAGTGGCGCTGGTTGCTCAAGGTGTTGCGCGCTGTGACGGCCTAGAGGTGAAAGAGGTATTGGCCGAGGTCGGCGGGTTTGAGATTGTGCAGATGGTTGGCGCTTTCTTGGCGGCGGCTAAAGCGAAAGTGCCGGTGCTGGTTGATGGTTTCATTGTCAGTGTAGCGGCGTTGGTGGCAAGCGAACTTGAACCTTCAAGCCGAGAGATGATGATTTTTGCCCACCGCTCGCATGAGTCGGGTCATCAATTGTTGCTGCAAAGACTGGAAGCTTTGCCGCTGCTTGACTTGCAGCTGCGCCTAGGTGAGGGCACTGGCGCGGTATTGGCCGTGCCTTTGCTGCGCAGCGCCGCCGAGTTCTACAACACGATGGCGAGCTTTGAAGAAGCCGGAGTAACGGTCTAATGTGGCGCGCGAGCAAATATCAATGGCAACTGTTTTGTTTGGCGTTGGGATTTTTCTCGCGTCTCCCTATCCCGTCTTCGACGCCTTATAGTGAGGCGCGCATGAACCAAGCCGGGCGTTATTTTGCGTTGGTCGGCGCCATTTTGGGCGCGTTGTGCGCCTTGGTGTATGGCGCAGCGCAGTGGTGGCTGCCCAGCAGTGCGGCGCTGTTTGTCATGATGGTGTTTAGCTTGATGCTTACCGGCGCCTTTCATGAAGATGGCTTGACGGACATGGCGGATGGTATTGGCGGCGGCATGACCACCGAGCGCCGCCTCGAGATCATGAAAGACAGCCGCATCGGTACCTATGGCGCCAGTGCACTTATCATGGCGCTACTGGGCAAGTTTGTTTTGCTGAGTGAACTCATCGAGCAAGTAGGTCAAAGTATCACTGCCATCGGTGTGATCCTTATTGTCGGCTATACCTTGAGTCGTGCGGTGGCCGCCTCGTTAATTTTCGATATGCCTTACGTCAGCGATCTCGGTGGCAGTAAAAGTAAGCCCTTGGCGCAGCGTCAAACTCGGCTTGAATTAGGTATTCTCCTTATGACGGCTGCAGTGCCGTGTCTGTTTTTATCCGCAGGCGCGGTGCTAGCGCTAGTGATTGTCGCTGTGGTGTTTCGCTTTGGCTTTAAACGCTGGTTGCAGGCGCGCCTCGGCGGCTTTACCGGTGACTGCTTGGGCGCGGCGCAGCAGATCATGGAGTTGCTTTGTTATCTCACGTTGCTTGCATTCGGTGGTCCCATTCTCACTGGAGGTGCAGGGTGACGATTCATTTGGTGCTTGGCGGCGCTCGCTCAGGCAAATCGCGTTTTGCCGAAGCGCAAATTCGCTCGCTGTGTGAAGCGGGCAACGCCGCGCAGGGGAGTGAGGTAGTCAAAAAACACTACATCGCTACGGCGACTCATCTCGACCAAGAAATGGCCAGTCGGATTGCGCACCATCAAGCACAGCGTGTCGGTGAAGGGTGGCACCTGCATGAGTGCCCCACTGAGTTGAGTGAGCAACTGGTCCACTTTGGTCAGTACGATGTGGTGCTGATCGATTGTTTGACGCTGTGGCTGAACAATGTCATCTACAACGGCGGCGAGACGCTCAGCGATGAAAACACCCAACAACGCGTGGCGCAGTTAGTCACGAGCATTCAGGGCTGCCGCGCGGATATTGTCTTAGTCAGCAACGAAGTAGGGTTGGGCGTGGTGCCATTGGGCGAAATCTCGCGTCGCTTTGTCGATCACGCCGGTTGGATGAATCAAGCCATTGCACAAGTGGCAGACAAGGTGACGCTGGTGGCCGCCGGTCTACCTGTTTCATTGAAATCGTAGGAGTGCGGATGTCTTCTATCCGAGTCTCGCTTGTTCGTCACGCCAAAGTGGATGGCAAGCCTGCTTTGTATGGTCATACGGATGTGGCGGTGGCGGCGGAGCGCCAACAGGCGTTCGCGCGTGCGTTGGCGGAAAATGGATATGCCACGCTGCCGATCGTCACCTCACCGCTGCGTCGCTGCGCAGATCTTGCTAAAGCCCTGCAGGCGTTGGGTGAAGAGCAACCAAGCGGCGTCAGTCCATTCACCCATTCGGTCTCAACCCCATTTACGGTCCCTGTGACGATAGAGCCTCAATGGCGCGAGATTTCGTTTGGTCAACTCGATGGTATTCCTTTTGATGAGGTGGGCGAGCAGTGGTCTGCGCTGGAGGCGTTTTGGCAGCATCCGGCTCAGCACCCGTTACCCGGCGCAGAAACGTTAGAGCGTTTTTATCATCGCGTCGTCAACGCTTGGCAAGCGCTTGTTGCTGAGCTTTCACACGATACCTTGGTGGTGATGCATGGCGGCACGATTCGGATGATTTTGGCTTATGTGTTGGGGCTCGATTGGCAAAATCCGGCGCTGTTTTCAACCTTACATATTGAGAACCAATCGATCACGCAGCTTGAGTTTTACACTGATGAGAGCGGTCAGGTACAAGCTCAGCACGCACGGGTCCGAATGATTGGCGCGCCGCTAGGGACTGGATAAGCACTGTTTAAGGTTATCTCCTAATCGCTTAAGGCTGTCTTGTAACCGATAGCGACTTAAAAATGGCGAGCAGGT
>NZ_JCBDGX010000039.1:0-20498 GCF_059834345.1 Vibrio sp. R11-SG3-ISO3-SZ | reverse complement strand
GGCCGTTGAACTGAGTTTGATCTACAATCCACTCACTGAAGGTTTCCACCGTGACGGCCAGTGGATCGGTTTCGCCCTCTTCTGCCGGCGGCACGATGCGGTCAACCGCAGAATCGACAAAACCAATGTGCGCATCACTGAACGCTTTGAGTTCATCACTAAGATGCGCATACACAGCTTCTTTAAGCTGAGTGGTACCACGCACCATGTTTTCTGCCGCGATAACGTTCAGTGGCGACGTGTTGCCCGCAGCAAAACGCTGCTCAATGCCTTTAGCAATCGAGCCAGAAATAATCTTGAGTACGGTTGGGCCTACCGCTGTGGTGATGAGATCGGCGTTGGCGATGCAGCCAATCACCTCATCGGTGGCGGAGTTGACTGCCGTGACGTTTTTTACCACTTCCACGACACACTCTTCACCGACGACTTTCACTGGGTATTCGTTGCGTCTTTGCAACTCAGAGACGACCGTTTCGTTGACGTCTGCAAATGTGACTTCCATGCCTGCGTCTGAGAGTAATTTACCGATGAAACCACGACCGATATTTCCTGCACCAAAATGTAACGCTTTCATAATCACTAACCTTTCAAATGTTGAATCTGTATAGCTAACGGCTTAACAGCACACGACTAAGCCTTCAGCTATCTAGACTAAAAAGGAGGCCAGAGCGGGGGAGAACTGGCCTCGTTCACTTAGGAGCTAGACAAAAGTACTGCTATGCATTGAGAATATTCAGAACATCTTCTGGGTTGGTTGTGTTCTGTAAACGCTCAACGGCCTCTTCGTCATCAAGTGAATTGGTAATAGCCATGAGAACCATGTTGTGCTCATCACCTTGGGCAGCGATGCCGATGACCATCTTGGCGATGTCATCCTCATCTTCACCCCACTGAATGCCTTCAGGGTATTGGCAGAACACAATGCCGGTTTTCTTGACGTACTGTTTCGCTTCAATGGTTCCGTGTGGCACCGCAATTGACTCACCTAGGTAGGTAGACACGAGTTCTTCGCGGGCAAACATGCCATCAACATATTCAGGTGCAACGTTGCCTAACTTGACCAGTTGCTCACCTGCAAACTTAATCGCCTCTTCCTTAGAGTTGGCTTTTAATCCGAGGAATACACTGTCGCTAGTGAGCGTCAACGTCTGTTCCTTTTCCTCGGTCGCTGCAGGTGCCTCAGGCTTTTTTACAGCGCCACTCCTTGCTTCAACTAGCTGAGCAACAAGGTTGTCGTACACAGTGCCATCTAAGAAGTTACTTAGAGAGATGTGCATTGCGCCAGTAGCGTGAGTACGAGCACGGTCTGTCAAATCTTTGTGGGTCACCACAATTTGCGAGTCACTCGGCAGGTTGTTGATAGCCAAGTTCGAGACTTCAATATCCAGACCAGCCGCTTGCACTTTCTTACGCAGAAGACCGGCGCCCATCGCACTTGAGCCCATACCTGCATCACAGGCAACGTAAATCGCTTTCACTGCTGCTGGGTCCACAGAAACTGCAGCGGTTTGACCTTTAGATGCTGCTTTCATGTCGTGCATGGCGGCAGAAGCTTTCTCTAGAGACTCGTCTTCGTCGGTCGCTTTTGAAGTTTTCATTAGGATAGAAGCAACGATGAACGACACAGCGGCGGATGCAATCACAGATAGAACCACACCCACGTATGAGCCTTTAGGCGTCATCAGTAGTACCGCAAAGATTGAACCAGGAGACGCTGGAGAAATAAGACCAGAATCGAACATCACGTTAGTGAACACGCCTGTCATACCACCGGCAATAACCGCAAGGATAAGACGAGGGTTCATCAACACGTATGGGAAGTAGATTTCGTGGATACCGCCTAGGAAGTGGATGATTGACGCACCCGCTGCCGACTGCTTCGCGTTACCTTTACCAAACGCCATGTAAGCCAATAGCAGACCTAGACCAGGACCTGGGTTCGCTTCAATTAGGAAGAAGATTGAGCGGCCAAGTTCTTCAGACTGCTGGATACCCAGTGGCGAGAAGATACCGTGGTTAATCGCGTTGTTAAGGAAGAGGATTTTCGCTGGCTCAACGAAAATAGAAGCGAGTGGCAATGCACCTGTTTCTACCATCACGTTTACGCCCGCTGCCAATGCGCTAGACAGAACGTTTACCGCAGGGCCAATGATGAAGAATGCTAGGATAGCGAGGATCATACCGATGATACCGGCAGAGAAGTTGTTCACTAGCATTTCAAAGCCGCTTTTCACTTTACCGTGAACCGACTCATCGAATTTCTTGATAGCGTAGCCACCAAGTGGACCGACAATCATCGCGCCCATGAACATAGGAATATCAGTACCGACAATCACACCCATTGTCGTGATGGCACCCACAACCGCACCGCGGTCGCCGCCCACCATTTTACCGCCGGTGTAACCGATCAGCAGTGGCAATAGGAATTTGATCATTGGGCCAACCAGTGATGCCAATGTTTCGTTTGGCAACCAACCGGTTGGAATGAAAAGTGCAGTAATGAAACCCCAGGCAATAAATGCACCGATGTTTGGCATTACCATGTTGGATAGAAAACGACCAAAGTTTTGGACTTTGATCTTAGCTTCTGGTGATAACATAGGGAGACCTCAGTTTGTATTGGTTGGCCAAATGGCCCAAAATGTTTATTCAAAAGTCGATTAAAATGTATCACAACATTTCCAAAAGGCACTCCCACCTACAATTTAGTGACCCAAATCACACACAAAGCGTTAACATATCTTTTTTGTAGTGATCTAGATCACATTTAATCACTGTCAGTAAATTACAAAGCCATTTTTTCGATAATGATTATCAATAAATAGAGATTTAGATCACAAAAATACAATCCACACACTCAAAATAGTTGGTGACAAAGATCTCATTTTGATTATTTACCCGATTTATAAGCACTACTTTAGTTCACTCTCTGCGCGACTTTGGTTCAATTATTCATCAAATATCGATAAGAGGTGTGAGTGTGTAATTAAATTACAAAATAAGATTCATCAAAATTTCATCGTAAAATTGGTTAGGATGGTGACGCGCAATGGCAAAGAGAAGTGACGGAGAAAAGACAATGAAAGCGGTATTGTTTGATATGGATGGGCTGATCTTTGATACAGAGTCGCTCTATAAGAAAAGTTGGCAGCGGGCGGCAGAAGAGCAAGGTTTCGATTTGTGTGACGAGTTTTATCAGGGGTTCATCGGCGTACAAGATGGCGAGTGTGAGCGTCGCTTGCAGCACCATTTTGGTGCTGAGTTTGATCTCCAACGATTTATACGCTGCCGAGATCAGGACTTTGCTGAGCGCAGCACACAAGGCATTGACTACAAAAAAGGCTTTGAGACGCTGATGCGCCACCTTAAACAGAACGGTGTGAGAACAGCGATCGTGACCTCATCCGGTCGAAAAGAGGTGCTAAGAAATTTTGCTGGCCGCGAGGTCCTCGAACAGTTTGAGTGCCTGATCACCTCTGATGAAGTGAGTCAAGGCAAGCCCGCGCCAGATGGCTACTTAATGGCATGCCAGCAACTCAACCTCAAACCGTCACAATGCCTAGCGTTAGAAGACTCCAATAACGGCGTGAAATCGGCCTTGGCAGCAGGTTGTTCAGTCATCATGGTGCCCGATTTGCTGCCACCAGAACCCCCGCTTATCGAGAAAGTGACACTGGTCGATTCTTTAACTGAGGTGATCGCGTTGATCCCTAAGACGACGCCTTGTTAAGCGACTGAGTCAAGAATCGTACCCAGGTTAGCGTTGTTTCATCGGCCTTCAGTTGATGAGCCTTTTGCGCACTTTCTAGGGCTTTTTCATGCTCATCCAATCGGTAGAAAGCTTGCGTCTTGGCCAATTCCACACGCTGACTGCTCGGCATACTGGCCAGTACATTCAGCGCCGCTTGATACTGCTTCTGCTGCATCAGCAATTGCGCATACGACCAATGGTGATCTGCACTGAGGCGCGAGGCGTGTTGCCAGGCCTCTAGCGCGTATTGCCACTCCTTTGCGACTTGCCAGTAGCGAGCTAAAGTGGCGTAGCTCTCTGCATCTTCTTGTTCAAGCAGATGCTCGGCGTAAACCTTCGCAGCAAGTTCTGGAGCGCCTTGTGAGGCGTAAAGCCCTGCTAAGGTTTGATACTCACTGGAGGATAAAGCAAAGCCTTTTCGCTCTCTCTGTTTGAGCGTCGCCAACGCCTCGGGGTAGTGTTTCAAACGAAGATGCAAGCTGGTCAATTGCTTCCACCACAGTTCGTTATCGGACTCCAAAGCGCGCAGTTGCTCTGTGGTACTCACCGCTCCTTTCCAGTGACTCAGCGCCACTTGAGCGCCGAGCTTCATGCTCAGCAAAGAGACATCCGCTTTTTTATCTAGCGCTTGATACTGCTTGATACTCGACAGTACCGCTTGCCAATCTTGCAGCTGGTAATTGGACTGAGCGACCCGCAGCCACAGTTGAGTGACAAAATCCGTGGTATACATTTTTTCAGCTTGCGAGCGACTCACATCGGATTGTTTATTCAGCACACTTTGATAGTGTCTGAGTGCTTTTGCCGGCTCCCCAGTCGATAACAAAATATCGGCCAGCATGCGCTCGGTTTCAATCGCCTGTTCAATCGGCAAAGCACCAGTGGACAACGCATTTTCCAGCGCAACTTGCGATCGCTGAGGTTGCGCTTGTTGCCAATACAAAATGCCCAACATACGCGCCACGTAGGCTTGATCGTACGCTTTCACGGCGTCGATACCTTCTAAGATGGTCACCGCCTCGGCTGTTTTTTCTTGCTGAGACAACTCAAACGCTTGATGGACTCGCATCGCAACGCTGCGTGATAGCTCTTGCGCCTGCGGAACGCTCATCAAGCCCATCAACACTGACCATGCCAAAAGACGGCGTATCCATGCTGTAACCTTGGTCATTATTGCAACCTAAATTCTAATTTCACGGTTTGCCCTTCCTGTCTGGTCGCTTTGCCTGCGACGATCAAAGGTTGATACTTCCACTGACGCAATGCGCGCATCGCTTCGCGATCAAACACGCCGCGTGGCGACCCTTCCACCACCTCAATCGCATCGGGCCGACCGGTTTCATCAATGGCAAATCGCATCACTACATAGCCTTCAATTTTTCGTTTCAATGCCCGCGAGGGGTAACGTGGTTCAATACGATGCAGTGGCATGATCTGTTGGTTTTGCGCAAGTTGAATCGGCCCTGGCGTTGCCATTGCCATTCCCGTTACTGACGTACTCAGATTGACGTTAGGCAAATTGGGCAGCGCCGTGGTCTGAATTTGCTGCGCGGCCATTTGGGTCGTCAAGCGCTCCACTTGCGGGGCCAAGGTCGGCGCTTTGGGTGGCTCAGGCAATTGTCTTGCTCTGCGCGCCGCCGCTCGCTCGTTTTCCACTTGCACGACATCAAAGCGCAGCGCCGACTGCGGCTCTGGCATCGGCGATTTTCCCGCGTCCACCAGCCACGCCATAAACGCAAAGAGAGAGAGCGTCACTAATAAGGCTAATGGGGTGGCAATCAGCCATCGTTTTAGCATCGTAATTTACGTCCTAGCATACGGATACCCTTCCTTCTTCCGGCTATTTCTGCTCGGTGGCCAATGCGATCTTCTCAATGCCCGCCCCTTTGGCGCCATCCATCACTTGCACCACAGTGCCATTGAACGCAAAGGCATCGGCTTGAATGACCAAGGATGCATCCGGTTGTTCAAGCAGCACATTTTCGAGTGTCGCTTGCACTCGCTCTACATCGACCAATCGCTTATCGATGTAGACCTCGTTGTTGGCAGTAATGGCAATAAAAATGCCCGCGTCTTTTTGGCTAGTGGCATTCGCCGCCGTTGGGCGGTTCACTTCCACGCCCGACTCTCGCACAAACGAGCTGGTGACGATAAAGAAGATCAGCATGATAAACACGATGTCGAGCATCGAGGTCATGTCCACTTGGGCATCGTCTGACGGTTTTTTGTATCGACCTAGTCTCATGGTCATTCCTATTTAGTCATACGCATTAAACGTTCGAGGTGAAGGTGACGCGTTTCGCTCCACTTAGAAAGGCGAGCGTGGGCAAACATGCCGACCAATGCGGCAACCATGCCCGCCATCGTTGGCAACGTGGCCATCGAGATCCCTGCGGCCATCAAGCGCGGCTGTGCACTACCCTGCCCGGCCATCACATCAAACACGGAGATCATTCCCGTCACCGTGCCGAGTAGCCCTAGCATAGGGAAAAGCGCCACCAGCACTTTCATCAACGACAAGTGTTGATCAAGCGCCAACTTCGCTTCGGCCAACCAAGCGCTGCGCTGCGCGAGCGCATACCAGGAGTGGCGATCGTCACGCAGTTGCCATTTGGCGACCCAGTGATGCTGCGCTTTGGGGAACAGCCAAAAAAGGTACACCAATCGCTCAATCGCCAGTAACCAAAACAGCGCCAACACGCCCGCTAACCACCAAAGCAGTGGACCACCACGATACATAAACTCGTTGATGGTGCTGCCAAGCGTGCTCCCCCCGAGATCGAGTAGAGACAGCCATTCCATTACGCGGCATCCTTCACAAGGCGGGTTGCTTGCTCGGCGCGCTCGGCCACCAAGCCAATACCCTGCTTCTCGATAATGGTTCGAATCGCTTCCGCTTTCGAGGCGAGGATATTGTGAATCAGGAGCAGAGGCATCGCAGCAATCAGACCTAATACGGTGGTGATCAGTGCCATTGATATCCCGCCTGCCATGACACGCGGATCCGCGTTGCCAAATTGAGTAATGGTTTGGAAAGTATCAATCATCCCGGTCACCGTACCCAACAAGCCAAGCATTGGGGCGAGCGCCGCCAGCAGTTTAATCATCGATAAACCGCGCTCTAGATGCTGCTGTTCGTCCATCACCGCTTCGAGCAAGCGCAGCTCCAACGCCTCAACATTCGGGCTGCTATCTTGACGATAGACATTCAAAATACGCCCAAGTGCATTGTCATCTTGCGGCGAGTCGGTGTGTTTAAGCTGCTGGGCAATTTTTGCTTTCGCGCTCAATAACGCAGCGCCACGAACCAGACCAATCGCCATGCCCACCAGCAGTAGCGCGATGATCACTTTGCCAACGATACCGCCGTGCTCAATGCGATCGAGCAAAGTCGGCGCCATTCCAAGCTGCTCGAGCAGCGCGCCGCGTGAGGCATCCAGTGCAACGATCGGTAGCCCGCTTGTGACATCAGAGCTTAGAGTCAGTGCACCCTGTGGCTGCTGAGCGTACACGGTGGCGCGCTGGCGCTGACCATTCCAATCTAAGTAACCTTGTTCACCCACTAAGGCAAAACTGCCCAAGCGCAGCACCGATTTTGTCTCGGTTTCACCTTGTCCGTTGATGACATCAACGTTGAGCGTTTGTGCCTCAGCACTGGCCTGAATTTGCTGTACAAACGCCTGCCACAGGCCGTAGAGCTGCCTCTTCTCTGGTAGCTGTCTTGCGGCCACAATCTCTTCTACTACCGCTCGGTGATCAGCGTGACCTAGGGTCGCAACAGAGCCAGCTTGCTCATGGTCGAGATCTTTTGCCGCTTGACGCACCACGCCAAACAGCTCACCTAAGCTGCCCGTCGCCAGATGCAAGGCTTGCTCTTTTTCGGCCAGTACGGCTTCGTTTTGCTGAAAGGTCTCTGACAGCTGTTCGTTTTCTTGCTTGAGAGAGGCAAGCTGCGCGTTGAGCTTATCAAGCTCTGCCTGCAACGCCTGTTCACGCTGCTTAAACTCCCCTTCACGCGCTTGATTGTGCTTCGCTTGCTCAACTTTCGCTTGTTGCGTCTCTTTCAGTAAGGCAGCATCCGAAGCAGCAACAGACAGCGAGACCGTAGACAGTGAAACGGCGATCACGCTCGCCGCTAGCCAAGTCATCCCTCTCATTGTTGACTCTCCTTAACCGATACCGGTAAATGCAATAACGTTGGGGCGGCTTGTTTATTCGCCACATCAAACGCTTTATCAATCTCTAAACCGGCTTTGCTGTCGAGCGCTTGCCATTGTTCGTTAGACGCATTCCACGCCCAGTAGTGCGCGCGATCAACACTGCGCGCCACCAAGCTGATTCGGCCGAGATAGAGCTGCTCGGTGATAAGCGTTCTGCCGTCTACCTCGATCGGCGCAGAATAGGCACCAAGCTTAGTGCCGTAATCCAACTCGATTTGATACGCCTCTAGAATGCGGCGGTACTTCTCAGCATCACTGACGTCAGACTGAGTCATCATGTCGCGCAACTTGGCAACACGTTCGCGGCGCACCTCTTGGCGAAGTGGGCGATCGCTCTCTACCCATGCCTCTAGCCCATCAAGCATGCTGTACATCAACGGCACGATGCTTTCACGCGTGCGCTCAATCTCTGACAATTGTTCATCAAAGCTGGCGATTTCTTTCTGTTGGCTGTCGAGCATGCCGCGAAGGTGATCTCGATACACTTCTAGCCCTTCCACCTCAGCTTGGCGCTGCTCAATTTGCGCTTCAAGATCGAGCGCTTTTTCGCTGCTGGCCGACACGCGGCTTTGCGTGTTGGCATTTGCGGTGGTGATCTCTGTTTCAAGACGTTGCGACTGTTTCAACTCAGCCCCCGTTGCCATCGCAGCAGAAGACGCGGTCAGCATCCAACCTGCCAGCAACAAATGGGGTAAACGATTGTGTGTCATACTCTTCTCTTTGATCCGTTCTCTTTGACGTTAATCTTTGCGCTTGGGCTAGGATGACTTCTCTTCAAGAATGTTCGCCATCGCTGGCACCATTTCATCAATCAAATATTGAATCGACAATGGGCTAAAAAAGGAGAACGCGCCACCGATGATATCGCCCGTGAAGTATTCGCGTTTCTCTTTGTAAAACGGCATGCGTTTACGAAAAATGGCGTTGCTGGATTGCTCAAGCTGCTCTTCCGTGGTCAGCCAGATGACCAGGTCGTTGTCTAGCAAGTCCATACGTTCCTCGCTGAACGAGGTGTAAAACGCCTCCTTGGCGAGCGCATCAATGGACTCTGGAATATGAAAGCCCAGCGCAATCAGAAATTGTGAACGTAAGTCTTTGCTCGCATAGGCGCCAGGCTGTTTGTTGTAGTAAAACGCCACCGCCGCCGATTTGCCTTCAAACTCAGGGTGCTTTGCCCGCAGCGTAGCAATCTGCTGCTTTATATCTTGCACTATGGCTTGCGATTTTTCTTCATAACCCAGCGCTTTACCTATCATAAGATGACGCTCATCCCACGGCATCGCCCAATCGGTATAAGCACCAGATTGTGCGAGCGTTGGCGCAATCGTGCTGAGCTTGTCGTAGGTTTTCTTATCCATCCCGGAAGAGACGCCGATGATCAGATCCGGTTTCAACTGCGCGATGGCCTCAAAATCGACCGTTTGCCCTTTAAGTAATACCGGCTTGGCATCACCCAATTCATCTTGCGCCCATGGCCACACGCCGTAAGGTTGGTCACCATACCAATCGCGTACGGCTAGTGGGATAACGCCGAGCGCCAGAATATCATCATGATCCGTGACGCCGACAGAGACCACGCGCTGCGGCTGTTCGCTAAGCTCAATCTGACCGTATTTGTGTTCAATCGTCAGCGGATAGGCCTCGGCCAACACACTCACGACACTGGCCAACAGCAACGCGCCTAGCCGAGTGACTTCTCTTACCATGATGTATCCCTTCTCTTTTTCTAGCCTTGTTGTTTTCGCATTAAGAGCAGCGCAAACAGAGGCGCGCCGATAAGCGCGGTTACTAAGCCTGCGGCCAATTGCGTCGGCGCAAACAGGGTGCGCCCTAAGGTATCGGCGAACAGCACTAAGCTTGCGCCGACCAATGTAGTCAATATTAAGTGGCTATTAGGACCTGCGATGGTCATCTTTCTCGCCATGTGCGGTGCAAGCAAACCGACAAAACCGATCGGTCCAACAATGGCGGTCGCCAGCGCCGCCGAGCACACACTCAGCATCAACTGAACACGGCTCGCCCAAACACTGTTCACGCCCAGACCGACTGCCATATCAACACCAAACGACAATGCGGCCATGTTACGTGCTTGGCCGATCGCCAACGCCAAGGTGGTCAGCAGCGCGATGGAGAGCAGTCCGACTTCAGACCAAGTCACCGCATGTACGCTGCCCGATAGCCATGCCAGTGCAGACATGGCAGCGTCAATATCACCGTAAGTGAGCAAGCTTGAGGTCAAGGCACTGAAAAACGCCGCCACCCCGATACCCATTAAAATAAATTTCAGCGGATGCCCAGAGCCACTCAAGCTCTGCACGCCCGCGGCGACCACCATCGCCCCGGTAAACGCGCTCACTTCACGCCAAGCGTCGATCGCCTCCGGAAACAGCATCGTCAAACACACCACGGCAAACGCCGCGCCTTGACTGATGCCGACTAAACTGGGATCGGCGAGAGGGTTGCGGGTCAGGTTTTGCAGCAGCGCTCCTGAAAGCGCAAACAAGCCCCCCGCCAGCAACGCCGCTAGACTGCGCGGCAAACGCAGCTCCCACATCACCAACGCCGCCTGGCTATCGGCGATGGAGCCTTGCATGCCGAGCGCGCTCATCACCTCATCCAATAGCGCCTGCATCGAGAGCGCATAACTGCCGATGCCAATACTGAGCAACCACAGCAACGCCATCAAAAGAGCCATCAACACCATGACGCCGAGCGTTTTGGGCCGAACCCGAAATGAGACTCGACCGCCGAGCCACCTTAGCGCCACCATGTTAACGAATCCTCGTTTTGACCAGCCACACAAACAGCGGTGCTCCGAGCAAAATCGTCATCAGCCCAGTCGCCACCTCTTGTGGGGCAATCAACCAACGCGCCAAACTGTCAACAAACAGCAAGTAGGCGCCGCCAAGCAGCAGCGAATATGGCACGACCCAGCGATAATCACTGCCCACCAGCAGCTTGACCACATGCGGAATCACCAAACCGACAAAACCCAGCGGGCCTGCCAGTGCGACCGAGGCCGCCGTCAAGGACACCACGCACAGCAGCAACTGCCATTTGCGCTTTTGAATATCAATGCCAAGGCCCGTCGCGACCTGATCGCCCATCGACATCGCCGTCACCGCAGGGGCCAGCAGTATCGCAGCCACTAAGCCAAACAAAATCCAAGGCAGGCACCACCAGTATGTCTCCAATTGACTCCCCAGTAGAGAGCCCACCAGCCAGCCGCGCAAGGTTTCAAACGTTTTCTGGTCGATCAAATGATGAATCGACAAGAGCGCGGCGGTAAACGCGCTAAACGCCGAGCCGGTCAGCGTCAACGTCAGCGGCGTCACTCCGCTCGGCGTTCGCGCGGCAATCGTCCAGACTACCGCAGCGGCAATCAGCGAGCCCACGGCCGCCACCAATGGCAACCATACGATGCCCTCGACAGGCGCAAAACTCATCCAATAGACCACCGCCAGCGCGCCGCCCGTCATCATGCCGAGTAAGCTAGGATCAGCGAGCGGATTTCTCGTCACGCCTTGCATCAAGGCACCCGCCACAGCCAAACTCGCGCCCACTGACGCAGCAACGATGGCGCGTGGTAAGCGCAACTCTCGCACCACTAAATGAGAGAACTGATTGTCATCGTACGCCACCAACGCGGCCCATACCTCCGTCAGCGCGACAGGCTGCGCACCTAGCGATAAATGCCAAAGTAAAAAAACCAGCAGTATCATCGCCATCACGCCAAGACCTGCACCACTTAACCAAGCACAGCGTCTCATATCACCGCCGACATCACCGTTCTTGTCTGCCCATGGGCAACACTGGCGATCTCTGTGGGTACGCATTGCAAGGTTTGTGTGTGCGGATCGCGAATCACATTGGCATTTAAACCAAACACCTGCTTAAGGTTGTCGGCGGTAAAGACCTGCTCGGGGTGACCTGCGGCGTAGATGGTGCCCGCTTTCATCATGATGAGCTCATCGGCATACGCAGCCGCAAGATTCAGTTCATGCAGCACCACAACAAGGGTGCGATGGTGTTGATGCGCCAATTGGCTCAATAAGCTCAGCAAGTCGACCTGAACTTTGAGATCCAAATAGGTGGTCGGCTCATCAAGTAAAATGATGTCGGTTTCTTGCGCCAGCACCATGGCAATCCAACAACGTTGACGCTGACCACCCGACAGATCGGTCACCGCTCGATCGGCGAGCTCTGTGACCTTGGCCATCGCCATTGCCTCATCCACCATTTGCTCGTCATGCTCACTCCACTGCTGGAAAAAGGTTTGATGCGGATAGCGCCCTTGAGCGACGAGCTCACGTACAGTGAGACCTTCCGGTGCAATCGGGCCTTGTGGCAATAACGCTAAGGTTTTTGCCACCGCTTTCACACCCAGTTGATGAATGGGCTCATCATTGAGCAGCACCTGACCAGACATCGGTGGCAGCACTCGTGCTAAGCATTTGAGCAGCGTCGATTTTCCACACCCATTCGAACCGACCAAAATCGTCAGTTTACCGGGTTGAATCTCAAGACTGATGTTGTTGACGATCGGTGTATCGTAACCGACGACCAGGGACGAAGCCGTGAGACGTGCACTGTGTTGATGGGGGTCTAGCATTACTCTTTCTTAAAGCGAAGAAAACAAAATGATAACAATTATCAATTTTATTTCCTTATAATATGAGTAATTAAAAAAAGGTTCAACCATAGCGCGCTATCGTTGAACCTTTTTGAGTGATGGAAGTTGGAAAGATTAACCTAAGAAGCCGCCGGTTTGGTGCTTCCAAAGTTGGGCGTAGATGCCTTGTTGTGCGAGGAGCTCTTGGTGACTGCCTTGTTCAACCACACGGCCTTGATCCATCACGATCAAGCGATCCATAGCAGCAATAGTCGATAAACGGTGCGCAATCGCGATCACGGTTTTGCCTTCCATCAGCACTTGCAAGTTTTCTTGAATCGCCGACTCCACTTCAGAATCGAGCGCGGACGTCGCTTCATCCATAATCAAGATCGGCGCATTTTTGAGTAACACACGCGCAATGGCAATACGTTGACGTTGCCCACCGGATAATTTCACCCCGCGCTCGCCCACTTCGACATCATAGCCGCTATGCCCCTGCTCATCTTTGAGGCCACAGATAAAGTCGTGCGCATGGGCTTTTTTCGCCGCCTCGATCAGCGCCGCGTCGTCGGCATCAGGATCACCGTAGAGGATGTTCTCTTTGATCGAACGGTGCAGCAGTGAGGTGTCTTGTGTGATCATACCGATCTGCTGGCGCAGCGACTCTTGGCTTACGTCTGCGATGTTTTGACCATCAATGCGAATATCGCCGCCTTTCAAATCGTAAAAACGCAGCAGCAAGTTAACCAGGCTTGACTTACCTGCACCAGAGCGGCCAACAATCCCGACTTTTTCACCCGGTTTAATGGCTAAGTTAAGCTGCTCAAACACCGGTTTCTCATCGGTATAGTCAAAGTCCACGGCGTCGAACTCGATGGCGCCTTTTGTCACCGTCAACGCGGGTGCATTGGGTTTATCCTGCACTTCAACATCATTAGAGATGGTGTTCATGCCATCGACCACGGTACCAATATTTTCAAACAGTGCGCTCACTTCCCACATGATCCATTTCGACATGCCTTGTACGCGCAGCGCAATGCTGATCGCCACCGCAATTACACCGATGGTGACACTCGCCTCTAGCCATAACATGACCGACAAAGCGGCAATAGAGATGAGCAGCAGATAGTTAATCGCATCAACACTCAATAGCAGGCAAGTGACCATGCGCATTTGGCGGTACACCGTCAGCAAAAACTGCTTCATGCTGCCTTTGGCATACTCCAATTCACGCTTGGAGTGGGAGAAAAGCTTAACGGTTGAAATATTGGTGTAGGTATCGACAATTCGCCCCGTCATCACTGAGCGCGCATCGGCTTGGTCAGTCGCCACCTTTTTCAAGCGTGGGATAAAAAACAGCTGGATAAGAATGTACATCACCAACCAAATCGCAATCGGCAGCATCAATAGCAGATCCGATTCGCCCATCATCCAGATCATCGCCACGAAATAGACCGAGATGTACACCAGTACATCAACCAGCTTCATCACGGTTTCACGTACAGCCAGGGCACTTTGCATCACCTTGGTTGCCACTCGGCCAGCAAAATCTCGCTGGAAAAAGCCGACCGCTTGCTTGAGCAAATAGCGGTGAATCAGCCAACGAATCGACATCGGATAATTGCCTAGCAAGGTTTGATGCATGATCATCGAGTGGGTAATCCCCAGCGCGGGCATCACCACCACAACCAGCAGCACCATAGTCCACATCCGATCGCCTTGGTCTTGCCAAAACGTCGCGCGATCTTGGGTGCTGAGAATATCGACCAGTTCGCCCATGTAACTGAGCAGCGTCACTTCCGTCCAGGCAATCAACGCACTGAGTATCGCCATCAAGAGTAATGGCACTTCAAAGCCTCGGGTGTAGTGACGACAAAAGCCGAGTAAATGCTTCGGCGGCATTTGCGGCTCTTGCTCGGGAAACGCTTGCGTTAATTTTTCAAACCAATTGAACATGCTTCCTACTTTCGGGTTTCGGGTTTCGGGTTTCGGGTCGGGCACGTTTTACTATCTTTTGATGAAAAAGTCAGTAAAATAAAAAACCAATACGAATAATAATAAATATCATTACTAGTTTAACTTTCATTTATAGGAAAAGGACATGCATAACCAAACTCCTCTTTCAGTCGCCGTTCGTAAAGCGATCTGGTTGGGATTGGCGCCTGCTGCAGTGGTATGTTCAAGCGCTGTCTTTGCACAAGAGAGCACCACGGAACTGGAAACCATCACTGTCACGGCCCAAGCACTTAAAGTCGACACCCCTGCCCAAGAAACGCCTCGCAGTGTGTCAATTGTCACCGAAGATGACCTCCGCACTCGCGCCCCACAAAAGCTTGATGAAGCGCTGCGTTATACGTCAGGTGTGACGGCTCAGCCTTATGGTGCGGATAATGATACGGATTGGTTTAAAGTTCGCGGGTTCAATGCGACAACCTACCTAGACGGCAACCGTCTATTTCGTGATGGCTACTATACTTGGCTAGTCGAACCTTACGGACTGGAAAGTATCGAAGTCATCAAAGGCCCATCCGCCATTTTATTTGGTGAGTCATCACCTGGCGGTGTGGTCAACGCAGTTCAGAAAAAACCAACCTTCACGCCACAAGGCGAATTAAAAGTGGAGGTGGGTACGAACAATCATCAATCGATCGCATTCGACGTTTCCGACCTTGCCAATGAAGAGGGCACTGTGAGATATCGACTGGTTGGAGCGATGAAAAGCAGTGAAGGAGAGCTAAACGAAACTGACAATGATCGATTCTACTTAGCTCCTAGCCTGGAGATCGACATTTCAGATCGCACAACTCTGACTCTTCTGGCTACCTACCTTGAAGACGACGGTGTACCAACCAACCCATTCTTCCCGGCAGCGGGCACTTTGATCGGTTCCGATTTCGGTAGTATCGATCCAAGTACGAACCTAGGCCAACCTGATTACGACAAGTATGAAAGAACACAGTTTTCTCTAGGTTACCTACTTCAACACGATATCGATGACAGTTGGACTTGGTCCCAAAATCTCAATTACGCATCCAATGAGTTGTACCTTAGAAGTTCCTATGCATTTTTCAACAATGACTCGAGTGTTGAAGATCTAGGACAAGGGGTGGTTTATCGAGATGGGAAAAACCAGAGCTTCACTTTCGATAACAACGCTGTGGGTACTTGGTATACCTCAAACGCAGAGCAATCTGTGCTTGTAGGTTTTGATCTTCAACGCCATGAAACTGAAGGTGAAGAGCAAGACAGCTACGCATTTGGTACCATCAACCCTTGGAATCCTGTGTACGGTAATTACACTCCGCTCGACATGGCGAACAATACACACCGTGAAATCACCAAGTCGCAAGCCAGTGTTTACTCTCAGTATCAAATAAAACTTAACCAAGGATGGGTCGGCAGCGTGGGAGCTCGCTACGACTGGGTTAGCACTGAGAACGTTGGCCAAACGGCTAGCAGCTCAGACAAGAAATCACGAGATGATGGCCAGTTATCGTTAAATGCAGGTGTCATGTATTTGTCGGACATTGGATTGTCACCCTACGCGAGTTACTCACAATCCTTTGAAGTCTTGAGCACGATTGATAGTGGGACAGGAGAGCTGTATAAGCCTCTCGAAGGTGAGCAAGTGGAAGTCGGTGTGAAGTACCAGCCAGAATTCTTGGATGGGTACATCAATGTCGCTTGGTTTGACATCAGTGAGAAAAACGCTTTGGTCACCAACCCTGATACCTATCAAGTCACACAAACGGGTGAAGCGACATCAAACGGTATCGAAATTGAAACCGTTGCTCAGCTAACGGATGATCTCAAACTCTCGGCAAACTACACCTATACCAATGCAAAAACAGAGGAAACAAGCGGACAAGGAACCAAGAGAGCCGCACTGATTCCTGAGCATCAAGCCTCTGCTTGGTTGGACTACCGCGCTCAAGCATGGATACCTGGGCTAAATATTGGTTCTGGTGTTCGTTACGTCGGTGAATCAAAAGACAATCCGAAATGGTCAGATCTGACAGTCCCATCTGTAACCTTGTGGGATGCATCTGTCTCCTACGACATCACGTCGCAATGGCAAGCTCAACTCAACGTCAACAATATCCTAGACAAAGAGTATGTGTCTGGTTGTGATTACTGGTGCTACTACGGCCAATCACGTTCAGTGGTGTTAAACGCTAATTACCGCTGGTAATCAAGCAGATACTAAAAGGCCTAGCGAGATGCTAGGCCTTTTTTTGGCTGTTATTCCACCGTTACCGCTTTCGCTAGGTTGCGAGGTTGGTCGACGTCGGTGCCTTTGATCAGCGCAACGTGGTAAGACAGCAGCTGCATTGGAACGGTGTAGAAGATAGGTGCAGTCACTTCGTTGACGTGCGGCATCTTGATGATCTTCATGTTCTCATCGCCTTCAAACCCAGCGTCAGCATCGGCGAAGACGTACAGCAGGCCGCCACGGGCGCGCACTTCTTCAACGTTGGACTTCAGCTTCTCAAGCAGATCGTTGCTCGGCGCGATAACGACAACAGGCATGTCCGCATCGATCAAGGCTAGTGGGCCATGTTTCAGTTCACCCGCGGCGTAGGCCTCTGCGTGAATGTAAGAGATCTCTTTGAGCTTAAGCGACGCTTCCATCGCGATTGGGTAATACTCGCCGCGGCCAAGGAACAAGGTGTGGTGCTTATCGGCAAAATCTGGAGCCAGCGCTTCGATCTCTTTGTCAAAGGCGAGCGCTTTTTCAATCGCACTTGGTAGCTCATGGAGCGCTTTTACAATCTCTGCTTCGCGCGTTTCATTAACGCGGCCTTGCAAGCGACCAATGGACACCACCATCATCAGCATCGCAGCAAGCTGGGTCGTAAACGCTTTGGTCGAGGCCACACCGATCTCTGTACCTGCGCGCGTCATAAAGGCAAAGTCAGACTCACGCACCAATGAGGAGCCCGCGACGTTACAGATGGTCATCGCCGCCATGTAGCCTTTCTCTTTGGCCAAACGCAGAGCGGCTAGGGTATCCGCCGTTTCACCAGATTGAGATAGCGTCACCAACAAGCTGTTTGGACGAACCACGAAATCGCGGTAACGGAACTCAGACGCGATTTCCACATCACAGCTCACGCCAGCAATGGATTCAAACCAGTAACGTGCCGCCATACCTGAGTTGTAAGAGGTACCACACGCAATAATCTGCACGTGATCGACTTTGCTCAGGATCTCTTCGGCATTCACGCCAATCGCATTGGTGATGACGGCTTTGTCGGAAATACGACCTTCCATCGTGTTGATCAGCGCCGTCGGCTGCTCAAAAATCTCTTTTTGCATAAAGTGGCGGTATTTACCTTTATCGCCGGCATCGTGCTCAGCGTTGGACTCAATCACTTCACGCTCTACCGCTTCGCCGTTGGCATCAAAGACAGTGACTGAGCGACGAGTCACCTCTGCAACATCGCCCTCTTCTAGGTACATAAAGCGGCGTGTCACGCTCAGCAGCGCAAGTTGGTCTGACGCCAGGAAGTTTTCACCGACGCCAAAACCAATCACAATTGGGCTACCCGAACGGGCAACCACAATGCGAGAGGGATCTTTGCGATCCACGGCTACCGTGCCGTAAGCGCCTTCCAGTTGCTTGGCGGTTTTTTGCAGCGCTTCAAGTAATGTGTCTGAGGTACGACGTTCCCACTCAACCAAGTGTGCAATCACTTCGGTGTCAGTTTGTGATTCAAACACGTAACCACGAGATTGAAGCAGCTCGCGCAACGCTTCGTGGTTTTCGATGATCCCGTTGTGGACGACGGCAATATCGCCAGACATGTGTGGGTGCGCGTTCACTTCTGACGGCTCACCGTGCGTTGCCCAGCGTGTGTGTGCGATGCCAGTGCCACCAAGCACGTTCGCTTGCTCGACAGCGTCGGCCAACTCTTGCACTTTACCGAGGCGACGTACGCGAGTGAGGTTATTGTCACTGTCGACCACCGCCACACCTGCTGAGTCATAGCCGCGGTATTCAAGACGGCGGAGACCTTCCACTAAAATTTCCGCCACATCACGCTGTGCCACTGCACCAACGATTCCACACATAGGTTCTACTCCCTTCCCTTTTGCTAGGGTTGTTTGATTTAGGCGTCAGCCGAATAAGCAGCAAGCAAAAAACACTGGCGTATATCGCCAAGTGGCCAATTCGGTTCGTGCGCCGATAATATGGTTAAAACGAGATGCCTAGACTCACACTTAAGTTTAGGCACAAATTACGGTGACGCCGTGAGACTCAATCTGTTGTTGGTACTCCGGCGGCAAATCGCTGTTGGTAATCAATACGTCAATACTGTCCCAGGCGAGCTCTAAGTTTGGGATTTTACGGCCAATTTTCTCGGACTCGACCATCACAATCACTTCGCGTGAGACTTCCGCCATCACCTTGCTAAGACCCACAAGCTCATTGAACGTGGTGGTGCCACGCGCCAAATCGACGCCGTCAGCACCGATAAACAGCTGGTCAAAGTCGTAGGAACGCAGTACCGACTCTGCCACCTGCCCTTGAAACGACTCGGAGTGTGCATCCCAAGTGCCGCCCGTCATTAGTAAAGTAGGTTCACTCTCTAATTCGTTAAGCGCATTAGCGACATTGAGCGAGTTCGTCATCACCACCAAACCACGCATGCCATCCAGTTGACGAATCAATGCGCCCGTCGTGCTACCACTGTCGATGACAATACGGTTGTGTTCACGGATTAAGGTGGCGGCAGCTTTCGCTAGCTCATTCTTGCGAACCGAAACATTTTCACTCAATTCATCGCTGACCACTTCTTTCGGTAGCGCGATCGCCCCACCGTAACGGCGAAGCAGCTGACCATTTTTCTCTAAAGAAGCCAGATCCTTTCTAATCGTGACTTCAGAGGTCTCAAAGCGCTGAGAAAGCTCTTCAACACTGACCTCTCCTTTCTCGTTAACGAGATGGGAAATAGAGTGTCTTCTTAATTGAGTGTTTCGTTTCGACATGACTACCAAAAATCAAAGTTTCAAATCAAAACAAATTATAATCAAAACGAAACATTTTCGTCCATTTATTTTGAACCAAAAAATAAAAAAATTGCGGCAAAACCTTGTCCTAAGACAATTCTTAAACAGTGATCCTTGAGTCAATCAGTGGTAGAATTCGCCACCGAAAAGAAAAAAAATTACAGAATTGACTGTTATTTTTTTGCAACTAACCGCTGATATCCTAGGTTAGTCACAAATTTGCGGCGAATTTTCCCATCAATTTAGTCATAAAATGACTAAATTTGATGAAAGACTTTCAGTAGCGAAGTTGACCTTGAAAGTACGTTTTTCTCTATGAGCGACGTCTCATTTAGCCCGAGAAAACGCTCGACTTCGACATGATCCATGACTTTCAAATTGTAACTATTATTGACCGGAGAGTATCTTCCATGAAAAAGACCAAAATCGTATGTACGATTGGCCCTAAAACTGAATCTGTAGAGAAACTGACTGAGCTTGTAAACGCAGGCATGAACGTAATGCGTCTTAACTTCTCTCACGGTGACTACGCAGAACACGGCACTCGTATCACGAACTTCCGTGAAGTCATGGCAAACACTGGTAAGCAGCTTGCGATTCTTCTGGATACTAAAGGTCCTGAAATCCGTACGATCAAACTAGAAAACGGCGATGACGTTGATCTAGAAGCGGGTCAAGAATTCACGTTCACAACAGACACTTCTGTTGTTGGTAACAAAAACACCGTTGCGGTCACTTACGCAGGTTTCGCTGCTGACCTAAACGTTGGCAACACTATCCTAGTCGATGATGGTCTTATCGAGATGGAAGTGATCGCAACAACAGAAACTGAAGTGAAGTGTAAAGTTCTAAACAACGGCGCACTAGGTGAAAACAAAGGTGTTAACCTTCCTGGTGT
>NZ_JCBDGX010000038.1:0-20449 GCF_059834345.1 Vibrio sp. R11-SG3-ISO3-SZ | reverse complement strand
AATTCACTGGCGCTATTATTTTGGTCATTACGTTTGGGTACCTAATTAAGCATGATAAGAACCTCTTTACCAGCACTGTTAACGCTCTTTCTCTCTACAGGGGCACTCGCGCAAGAGGTCTCTTTGTCGATTCTTGGTTTGGACGGCGAGTTAGAAGATAACGTCGAGGCGTATTTATCCTCGATCCCCGAAAAGGAATACAGTACCGGTCTTCGTTTTCAAGCTCGTCTCGAGCGCACCATCACCGAAGCGTTGAATGCGCTTGGTTATTATCACCCAGAGTTTACGTTTCAAGTCGGAAAAGAGAGCACAGAGCTGAGCGTTACGGTGCAGCCCGGCGAGCCAATCTTGATTGAGAAAGTCGATGTCCAAATCGCCGGTGAAGCGGCCAATGATGCCGACTTCAGTGCCTTGATTGCCCAAAGCGGTTTGGTCGAAGGTGCTAGGCTCAATCACAGCCAATACGACGCGCTGAAATCTGGGATTCGCAATTTAGCGCTGCGCAAAGGCTACTTTGAAGGCGATTATCAAGTCAGCCGCCTAGAGATTGCACCTGAGTTGAATCAAGCCTTTATTCGCCTCTACTACGACAGCGGTATGCGCTATGCGTTTGGTCGAAATACCATTAGCGGCAGCCAAATCCGCGAGGACCGTGTGGTGTCCTTATCCCCCTATGAAGAGGGCGAGCCCTATTTGGTCTCCAAAGTGGGGGAATACAACCAAAATCTCTCCAATACTGATTGGTTTTCATCGGTGTTTGTCGAGCCTGATCTGAGTTACCTAGGTCAAACTCGTGAGCTGCCGATGAAAGTGTCACTCGCCCCACAAGCGCGCAATCAAATCGAGACGGGTATTGGCTACTCGACCGATGTGGGCGTGCGTGGCACGCTCAAATGGAAAAAGCCTTGGGTGAACGATAAGGGCCACAGCTTTGACAGCAGTTTCTCTTTGTCGATTCCAGAGCAGACCATCACCGCAGGCTATAAAATACCGCTGCAAGACGCGCTCAATGAGTACTACCGCATTCAGTATGGGATGAAAAACCTCGACCAGCGGGACACGCAAAGTCTCGAGTCCAACTTATCTGTTGAACGCCATTGGGTGCTTGACAGCGGCTGGCACCGAACCGTGTATGTTCGCTATTTGCTCGAAAGTTACGAGCAAGGCTTGCAAGACGATACCGGACACTTCCTTCTACCGGGTATCTCCTTCTCACGCAGTCGTGTTCGTGGCGGCACTATGCCGATGTGGGGGGACAGACAAAGCGTCACCATAGAGTATGGCGACCCGAGCGTGATTTCCGAAACGCGTGTGACGCGCATTATGGGCGGCACCACCTGGATTCGTGGCATTGGCCAGAACCATCGCGGTATTTTACGTGTTGATGGCGGGGCGAACATCGCCGAAGAGTTTGACAAGCTATCGCCGTCACTGCGTTTCTTTGCCGGTGGTGACAATAATCTGCGCGGCTACGGGTATGAGTCGGTCTCTCCGGTGGATGAAAGTGGCGCCCTGACCGGTGCCAAGTACATTGCTACCTCCACTTTAGAGTATCAATATCGCGTGCACGGCAACTGGTGGGGCGCGCTGTTTTTCGACTACGGTGATGCGTTTAATGACACACCCGATTTCAAACGAGGGACGGGTTTTGGCGTTCGCTGGGCGTCTCCGGTTGGGCCTGTGAGACTGGATTTTGCTTGGGGATTGGATGCGGATCCGGGTGATGAGTTCCGTGTCCACTTTACTCTGGGGCCTGATCTATGAAAAAGCGCATTCTCACTTGGACAAAATGGCTAACGGTAC
This sequence comes from Vibrio sp. R11-SG3-ISO3-SZ, assembly GCF_059834345.1. NCBI lineage: Bacteria > Pseudomonadati > Pseudomonadota > Gammaproteobacteria > Vibrionales > Vibrionaceae > Vibrio > Vibrio sp. R11-SG3-ISO3-SZ. The sequence continues at coordinate 18,646 of NZ_JCBDGX010000038.1, read as the reverse complement.
TGACGACAGGGCTACTTACTGCGCTGCTGGTGCTTGTCGGGGTCATCCTGTTTACCAATCCTGGGCTCAATGTCTTGGTTTGGGCGGCGAATGCGTTTGTGCCGCAGTTAACGATCGAAGGGCACAGTGGGGCTCTCTTTCCGCGCTTTAGTCTCCATCAAGTGCGTTATGTGGATGAGGATTTATCCCTTGATGTTGCCGCCAACAAACTCACTTTAGCGATCAATCCAAACTGTTTTACTGAACCGTCGGTCTGTATTGATGAGATAGCGATGGATGGATTGGACTTTCACATGCCGACGCTGCCGAGCAGTGATGAGTCTGCCTCCGCAGAGGAAGAGGGGGAGCCACTGACGGCGATCACCGCGCCTGTGCCCATTCAAATCAGCCGTATTGCGCTGTCCAATATCAATCTGGATATTTTGGGCAACCAGATCGCGTGGCAGCGTTTCTCGTCTGGAATAAGCTTCCAAGGCAACCGACTGGTGTTGAGCAAAACGCAGCTTGATGGTACTCGCGTGGCATTGGCGCCGAGTGATCCTCAAGCACCACAGGCTCAAAGCGCCGCGCCAGACAGTGACGCCTCCTCACCGATCGTCTTGTCGGACATTACCCTGCCGCTGCAAATCCAACTTTCTCGCTTAGACATCAACGACTTTAGGCTAGAGCAAGAGACACCGCTGGTGGTCAACCACCTAGGGCTTTCAGCGACCGCTCGTGGATCGCGGATACAGGTGGCAACGCTGGAGCTTGATATGCCACAAGGAGAAGCCAACTTACGCGCCGATGTCACCTTAAAAGGTGATTATCCGCTGAGTGCTTCACTTGACGCTATGGTGAAAGACCCGATTGCTAATGGCCAAGTTATTACGCTTAACCTTGAAGGCAGTGTGCGTGACTTGGCATTGGACGCCGAGTTATCGGGTTTGGCACTGGGCCAAATTGAAGCGCATTTAGTGAGCTTAGATCCCGATTTACCGTTTGAGCTTCACCTGCGTGATGTTGATGCCAGCTGGCCGCTCAGCGGGGAGTCGGATTATCGTGTGGTGTTGCCAGAGTTTTCTGCCCAGGGCTCGTTGCAAGGTTTTCACCTCAATCTGCAAGGGGTGTTGAGCGGAGAAAGCATTCCAGAGCTCGACCTGGCGCTTAAAGGGCAGGGGGATATAGGTCAGATTGAATTGACTGATTTTCTGCTCAAAACGTTAGGCGGTGAAGTTGAAGGTTCACTGCGTGCGGGGTGGCAAGAGCAAGTGAGTTGGGGCGCTAACTTAGCCCTTAGCCATATCCAACCGGGTTTGCAGTGGCCTCAAGCGGAAGGTGACATCAGTGGCACGCTTGAAACCGCAGGCGGTCTGACGGCCCAAGGCGGTTGGCGTGTGGAACGCACCGACCTCAACATTGATGGTCTATTGCGTGGCTATCCGCTTAATATTGCTGGTGATATCGAGGCGTCGGACGCGGCAGGAGATGGCAATGTTCGCGCTAAAACGTCGGGCTTAGTGCTCTCTCATGGCCCTAACAAGATTGCCGCACAGGGCGAGTTGGATAAGCAGTGGGATATGTTACTGACATTGACCTTGCCACAACTTTCAAAAACAGTGCCTGATCTCAAAGGTCAGATTCTGGGGCAAGTGGCGCTGAGCGGAGCGATGACTGAGCCAACCTTAGGGCTAGACATCAACGCCAACCGATTAGCCTGGCAAACCTTAGCGCATATTGGCAGCGCGAGCATCAAGGGCAAGGTGACCCCACTGCCTGTGCCGCAAGGCGCTCTACAATTGAACGTTAAGCAGGCGACGGTTCAAGGCGAGCAGATTGAGAGTGTCGCACTGACCTTTTCTGGCTCGCAACAGCAACATAAGCTCAGCTTAGATCTGCTATCTGAGTTGGTGACGAGCCATATCGACTTGCGTGGTGCATTGACGTTAGAGCCGCAGCTGAAGTGGCAGGGCGAACTAGAAGAGGTATCGTTCTCCACCCTGCAGGGCGAATGGATGCTGGCTGACACCACCGCACTGGGCTTTGACGCTGAGCGTAACCAAGTGATGGTTGCGGCGCACTGTTGGCTGCAGTCGGATTCCGCGTTGTGTTTGGATGAGGATATTCAAGTGGGGGAAAGCGGTGAAGCCGCGCTCTCTTTGTCGCAGTTTAATGTCAATCAACTGCATGCCTTTATCCCACCCACCACTCAGCTCAAAGCTGAAGTGAATGCTAATGTGTGGGCGAAATGGTCGCCAGAGACACCGCCTGAAGTAAAAGCCTCGGTGTCGATGCCTGCCGGTCAAGTGACGCAAAAGCTCGAAGAAAATGTCACCTTGGCGTGGCATGCGGTGACACTGGAGGCCGCGCTAGCAAATAACCGTTTGGATGCCGACTGGCTGATTGATGTGCGCGACAATGGCGACCTTTCTGGCCAAGTGAGTCTCCCTAACGTATTGGACGCCAACCCCAAGATCGACGCCAAGCTCGCGTTAACTCCGTTCCACATTGATTTTCTTGCGCCATTAATCGGCGATTTTAGTGAGCTAAAATCGACCATCAGTACCGATCTCGCCATCAGCGGTGCGGTAACGCAACCGAAAGTCGAGGGGCAACTGCTGATCGATAAGATGTCGCTGAAAGGGGAGCTCTCTCCGGTAGAAGTGGATTCAGGTCGAGTGAGCCTCGAACTCAACGGTTATGATGCGCTGCTCGCGGCAAAATTGACCACGCCAGATGGCGATTTGGAACTCTCCGGTGAAGCCGAGTGGCGTGAGCTAAGTAACTGGAACGCGCAACTGCGAGTGTACGCTGAAGAGCTGCTGGTCAATGTGCCGCCTATGGTGGCGCTGAAAGTGCAGCCGGATATGACGATATCGGCCTCGCCTAAATTGGCGCGCGTGGATGGAAGCATTCATCTGCCTTGGGGGCGTATTATCGTCGAAGAGCTACCGCCGAGTGCCATTGGCGTCTCAGACGATCAAGTGTTACTTGATAAAGATCTCCAACCTGTTGAGAACGCCACCGAAGTGCCGTTTAATCTCGAAACCAATATTAATATCAGCATTGGCGATGACTTCAAGCTAGTGGCGTTTGGGCTTGAAGGCGGACTGAAAGGTAACTTGAATGTGGCGCAAAAAGACAAAGGTCCGTTTGTCCAAGGTGAAATCAACATTGTCGATGGTTCGTATCGCTCCTTTGGTCAAGATTTGATCATCAGTGAAGGTAAGATTTTGATGAATGGGCCAGTGGATCAGCCCTATGTGCAGATCACAGCGATTCGAAATCCCGATAACACCCAAGACGACGTGACGGCCGGGGTCAAAGTGACTGGACCGGCCGATGAGCCATCGGTCACCATCTTCTCTGACCCCGCCATGCCGCAAGCGAATGCGCTATCCTATCTATTGCGTGGTCAAGACATTGATGGCGAAGCAGGCGGCAACGCGATGACCACCACACTCATTGGTTTGAGCCTAGCGAAAAGCGGCAAAGTGGTGGGCGAAATTGGCGAAGCCTTTGGCGTTCAGGATCTGCAGTTGGATACCGCGGGCTCGGGTGATGACTCTCAGGTCACGGTGAGTGGTTATATTCTCCCTGGCTTGCAGGTTAAATATGGGGTCGGCATTTTTGACTCGGTGGGCGAGTTTACGGTGCGTTACCGCTTAATGCAGGATCTTTATTTAGAGGCGGTCTCTGGTGTGAGTAGCGCTGTGGATCTGCTCTATCAATTTGAGTTTGATTAATAGTGACTCTAACACAGAGCCGACGTTGAGACACACTCAGACAGAGAAAGGAAATAGGGGCGGGCAATGCAACATCTATTGTTTGTTTATGGCACCTTGCGCAAAGGGGAGTCGAACCAAGATTTTTTAGCTGGCTCGCAGTGTTTGGGTCACTTTGATACACCGCCCTTTTATGCGCTGTATGATTTGGGGCCCTATCCGGCGGTGATTGAAGGACATGATTCGATCTCAGGTGAAGTCTATTTGATCGATGATGTCACGCTCGCACGTATAGATGAACTAGAAGATGTGCCGGTAGAGTATCGCAGAGAGCACATCGATACGCCGTTTGGTCAGGCTTGGATTTACCTCTACCAAGATGTCAGCCAATTGGATGTGTTGATTGCATCGGGCGATTGGTGCCAGCGCGTCTAGCGCCATTTTATGGTGAGAACAAGCGTTCAATAAGGAGAGTCCTATGTTAGCGCTGAAACGTACCATCACACCCGTCGGGGCGTTCGTCGCCCTGTTACTCACAGGCTGTACCACTGTCACTACGCCAACGTCTAACGTCGATCAAGATTGGTATCAGTTCGGTGTTGATCGCGGTGAAAACGGCTTACTGAACTTGTCGCAATCTAAGTTAGCCAAAGCGGATCAAGCTGGCCATTTGAACGACGACCGTTATGCCGCCTATTTGGCCGGATATGAGCAAGGTCGCGGCCAATATTGTCAGCAAAACGCCTACATGCTTGGTGTGAGGGGCAAACCCTATTATGGGGTGTGCGACCGTCTTGACCCCTTCTTCCAGCAAGACTATGTATCAGGGCGTAATTCCACGGCAGGTTCGGGTTTTTAATGGTTGAATACCGATAAAGAAAACGGCCAGAGTGTCACTGCTCTGGCCGTTTTCTGTTATTTAATGAGTCACGGTGGTTGGGTGAGGATTACTTACTCGCGCGCTCAAACGACTCCAGAATCTCTTGGCGCGCGGCAGCGACGTCTTCCCAGCCCTCCACTTTGACCCATTTGCCGCTTTCGAGCTCTTTGTAGCGCTCAAAAAAGTGGGTAATTTGCGCTTTGAGCAGATCAGGAATATCACCGACATCTTGGATGTGCTCGTACTCTTTGGAGATTTTACTGTGCGGCACGGCGAGCACTTTGGCATCTTCACCTGATTCATCGGTCATTTTCAATACACCGACAGGGCGACAGCGAATCACACTACCTGGCATCAAGGGATAAGGGGTCGGCACTAGGACATCAACCGGGTCACCATCTAAAGAGAGTGTGTGATTCACATAGCCATAGTTACATGGATAGAACATAGGCGCGGACATAAAGCGGTCCACAAATACCGCGCCAGAATCTTTGTCGACCTCGTACTTGATCGGATCGGCATTGGCCGGAATTTCGATGACGACATAAATGTCATCCGGGAGTGATTTCCCTGCAGGGACGTGATTAAGACTCATGGGCAAGCTTCCTTGTTATTGGTCGATATGTAGGCAAATACCTTACCGCTAAACTTGGTTTTTTGTAAATGACGGACGATGAGAGCTTGGTCAAGAAAACACCGATTGTGAAGCGCAGCGACTGGGGAAGCGATGGAAGTTCATAAAAAACAAGGCGCTCAGTGAGCGCCTTGAAGAGAATAGCTGAGCCTTATTGGTCTTTGTATTCTGCGAGGAAAGATTCGACTTTCTTGACCATGTTTTTTGAGCCAACAAAGAAAGGCACACGTTGGTGCAGCTCTGTGGGTTCAATATCCATGATGCGTTTCTCACCGTCTGAGGCAATACCGCCCGCCTGCTCAATAATGAACGCCATTGGGTTGCACTCATAAAGAAGACGCAGTTTGCCGTTCGGGTGGCTTTGCGTGCTTGGGTACAGGTAAATGCCTCCTTTCAGTAGGTTACGGTGGAAGTCCGACACCAAAGAGCCAATGTAGCGAGACGTGTACGGGCGACCGTCATTCGGTTCGTTTTCTTGGCAGAATTTGATGTACTTTTTCACGCCCATTGGGAAACGGAAGTAGTTACCTTCGTTAATTGAGTAGATCCGGCCATCTTCTGGCACCATCATATTCTCATGAGACAAGCAGAACGTACCGATCGATGGATCGTAGGTAAAGCCATTGACGCCATTGCCTGTGGTGTAGACAAGCATGGTTGATGAACCGTAAATCACATAACCGGCCGCGACTTGCTTGTTGCCTGGTTGAAGGAAGTCTTCTTCTGTCGGTGGGGTACCGATAGGAGAGACGCGGCGATAGATAGAGAAAATCGTTCCGACAGAGACGTTAACATCGATGTTAGAGGAGCCATCGAGTGGATCCATCAATACCACGTATTTGGCGTTTTTGTTCAGTTCTTTATTGAACGCGACCGCCTCATCTTCTTCTTCACTTGCTACGCCACACACTTGATCACGTGCTTCAAGTGCTGCTTTGAACTTCTCGTTCGCGTAAACATCCAGTTTTTGTTGGGCTTCGCCCTGAATGTTCTCACTACCAACGGCACCGGTGATATCACCAAGGCCCGCCGCGTTAATTTCGCGGTTGACGATTTTAGCCGCAAGGCGAATCGACGACAGTAGGGATGATAGATCACCGCTAGCGTGGGGGAAGTCCGTCTGTTTTTCAACAATGAACTCGCCAAGGGTGCGCATTCCAGACATGTTTATTCCTTAAAATCGCATAAGTTTGGGGGGAGTTGGGCAACCTCTTGCCATTTTATTGTTGGGGCGCAAGAGGGACGAAGCTATGCGTGAGCTTTTGTTTTTGCCTTGAGCAATTGTAAAACCATGATCTTATTATTGGTAACGAACTAACTGTCTAACCTCTCAATTTTTTTGGTAATTATTCAAATATTTTCACGGTTTTTCATCTTGAACAAACTTTGCTCGATTGTGCCAAGATTTCACATCCGAAGGACAAAGAGGTTCGCTTTTCAAGCCATTATCGCCATAATGAGCACTTCAAATTAGCCTTTTCAGGATCACTCTATGCATATTCATATCTTGGGAATTTGTGGCACCTTTATGGGAGGAGCGGCAATTTTAGCGCGTCAATTGGGGCACAAAGTCACCGGCAGTGACGCCAATGTGTACCCGCCCATGAGCACGCTACTTGAATCGCAAGGTATTGAAATTATAGAAGGGTTTGATCCTGCGCAGTTAAATCCGGCGCCCGATTTGGTGGTGATCGGTAATGCGATGAGCCGTGGTAACCCGTGTGTCGAGCATGTACTGGATAGCAACCTGCGTTACACCTCCGGCCCACAGTGGCTGCAAGAGTTTCTGCTGCATGACCGATGGGTACTGGCGGTCGCGGGAACGCACGGCAAAACCACCACATCCAGTATGCTCGCTTGGATTCTGGAAGATTGTGGTTATGAACCCGGTTTTCTCGTGGGCGGCGTGCTTGGCAACTTTGGTTTGTCGGCAAGGTTGGGCAACAGCCCGTTTTTCATAGTTGAAGCTGATGAATACGACAGCGCTTTTTTCGATAAGCGTTCTAAGTTCGTTCATTACCATCCACGTACCTTGGTCATGAATAACCTTGAGTTCGATCATGCAGACATCTTCGATGATCTTGAGGCGATTAAGCGCCAATTTCACCATCTAGTGAGAACCGTACCGGGCAATGGTCGGATGTTTACTCCTCAATCAGACCTGGCGCTGCAAGACGTTATTGCCCGTGGCTGCTGGAGCGAACAAGAGTACACAGGGTGCGATTCTGGCTGGCAAGCGCAAAAACAGGCCCAAGATGGCAGTGTCTTTGATGTCTTATTGGCGGGAGAAATAGTGGGTCGAGTGACGTGGGATTTAGTCGGCGATCACAACGTCAGCAATGCGTTGATGGCCATCGCGGCGGCACGTCATGTGGGGGTCACTCCGGATCACGCTTGTGAGGCGTTAGGGCGCTTTATTAATACCAAACGCCGCTTGGAGTTAAAAGGGCAGGTCAATGACATCACTGTGTATGACGACTTTGCTCATCATCCAACGGCGATTGAACTGACATTGGGCGGCTTACGTAACAAGGTGGGTCAATCCCGAATCCTTGCGGTGTTGGAGCCGCGCAGTGCAACCATGAAACGCGGGGTGCACAAAGAAACGCTTGCGGCCTCATTGCAGGCGGCCGATGAAGTGTTCCTCTTTCAGCCTGAGTCAATTACTTGGTCTGTGAGTGAGATTGCCGAGCAGTGCGCGCAACCCGCTTATGTCTCTGACGACATCGACGACTTGGTGCGCAGCATCGCTCGGCATGCTTGCCCCGGCGATCAGATTCTGGTGATGAGCAACGGCGGGTTTGGCGGAATTCACGACAAACTGTTAGCGCAATTAGCCCAATAATAAGAGATACGCACAATGGCTGAAAAATCCATCACCCTCGCTTTTACCGGAGCCTCAGGCGCGCCTTATGGGCTGCGTCTGTTGCAGTGCTTGTTGGCCGCGGACTATCAGGTTTACCTGCTGGTTTCATCGGCGGCGCGAGTGGTGTTGGCCACCGAGCACGGATTAAAACTGCCTGCCAACCCAGACAGCGCCAAGCAAGCCTTGGTCGCCCATCTCAGCTGCGACCCGGCTAAATTAGTGGTGTGCGGCAAAGAGGACTGGTTCTCGCCCGTGGCCTCTGGCTCAGCGGCGCCCAAGCAGATGGTGGTTTGCCCTTGTTCGGCGGGCAGTGTGGCAGCGATTGCTCATGGTATGTCCGATAATTTGATTGAACGCGCCGCCGATGTGGTGATGAAAGAGCGTGGTCAATTGCTGCTGGTGGTTCGAGAAACGCCTTTCTCAACCTTACACCTTGAGAACATGCACAAGCTCTCGCAGATGGGCGTCACTATTATGCCGGCCGCGCCCGGTTTTTATCACCAACCTAAATCGATAGACGATCTTATTGATTTTATGGTCGCGCGCATTTTGGATCACCTCGGCATCGAGCAATCCTTGGTGGCGCGCTGGGGCTATGATCAACGTAAAGATTCGTGATTGCGTCTTGGTGGGCCGTCACGCAAGTATGGCTATTGTAGGGCAGACCTATTACAATCAAGCCGAACCTCATCGGGGAGCTATTCATTCACTGAATGACGCTGAGATCGAGCTTTGCTCGGGACCCGTAGACCTGAACCAGATAATGCTGGCGTAGGAATTGAGCGAGGACATCAGACGTCTGTTTGTCCCTCAGACCTGCGTGGCTCAACAAGGAGAGCGAGCAGTGAAATCCACTTTTATCCCTTCATTTATGCCACTTTGTGCCGCCGCGGCACTGACGTCTTTTTCTGCAACCGCAGCCGATACGTTAACCGTTTATACCTATGACTCTTTCGCTGCCGATTGGGGCCCAGGCCCAGTGGTAAAAAAAGCGTTTGAAGCACAGTGCGACTGTACGTTGAATTTTGTAGCTTTGGATGATGGCGTCTCTATCCTCAATCGCTTGAGACTGGAAGGCGACAATAGCAAAGCCGACATTGTGTTGGGGTTAGACAACAACTTGATGGCAGAAGCGCAGCAAACCGGTTTGTTGGCTGAGCATAGCGTCGATACGTCATCCGTCACCTTGCCAGGCGGCTGGTCCAATACGACCTTTGTGCCGTACGACTACGGTTACTTCGCGTTTGTCTACAACAAAGAGACCTTGGCTGAGCCACCGACTAGCCTCAAAGCACTGGTGGAATCAAATGACGACTTAACAGTCATCTACCAAGACCCGCGTACCTCAACCCCGGGTCAAGGTTTGATGCTGTGGATGAAATCTGTCTATGGCGACGAAGCGCCGCAGGCGTGGAAAGCGTTGGCGAAAAAGACAGTGACGGTCACGAAAGGGTGGTCTGAAGCGTACTCGATGTTCTTAAAAGGCGAGTCTGATATGGTGCTCTCTTACACCACGTCACCTGCGTACCATCTGATTGCCGAAAATGAGGCTAAGTTCGCTGCAGCGAATTTCGCGGAAGGTCATTACACTCAAGTAGAAGTGGTGGCCAAAGTCAAAACGAGCGCCAACAGCGACTTGGCGGATGCCTTTATGCAGTTTATCCTCAGCGATGACTTTCAGTCGGCCATGCCAACAGGGAACTGGATGTACCCTGTCACTGACGTTGCGTTGCCAGAAGGGTATCAAAGCCTGACGAAGCCTAGCCAAGCCTTGAGTTTTAGCGCTGAAGAGGTGGCTACCCACCGCAAAGCGTGGATTCGTGAATGGCAAAACGCGTTGACCTTCTAAGGTTAGGCGTTCGTGCAATCTGTCCCTAAATTAGGCGTATGGGTCGCGATGTTGATCGCGGCCTTTGTCGTTTCTGCGCTGCTGGCCTTGCTCAATCAAGCGCCTTCCCTCGATCTGCGTGTCATTTGGCAAGACCCTTATTACCGCCACGTTACCCAATTTAGCTTCTATCAATCTTTCCTCTCAACGCTGCTCAGTGTCGGCTTGGCGATCCCCGTCGCCCATGCTTTGTCGCGGCGGCAGTTTATCGGGAAAGCCTTGGTACTTAAGCTGTTTGCGACCACTTTGGTGCTGCCTGTCTTGGTGGGGGTGTTTGGCTTGCTGGCGATTTATGGGCGCAGTGGTTGGTTGGCGACACAGCTTGCGCAGTGGGATCTTTCGCTACCATTTAATATTTACGGTTTGCACGGCATTTTGCTCGCGCACCTCTTTTTTAATCTTCCTTATGCGGCGCGTTTGCTGCTGCAATCACTAGAGTCGATTCCGGCGGAGCAACACAAACTGTGCGCCCACTTAGGCATGGGGCATTGGCAAAAGTTTAAGTGGGTCGAATGGCCGCGGATGAGGCAGCAATTAGCGCCCGTTTGCGGGTTGGTGTTTATGCTCTGCTTTACCAGCTTTGCCACTGTGATGGCATTGGGCGGCGGGCCCAAATCGACCACCATTGAGCTCGCGATTTACCAAGCGATCAAGTTTGATTTTGATTTGCAAGCGGGCGCGTTACTGGCAATTTGGCAAATGCTGCTATGTGGCTTAATGGCACTATCGATTCAACGTTTCGCTCGACCTATTGCTATTTCGATGGGCAGCGACGCACCAACTGCGTTGGTGGTGAAAGACAGTCTATTCTCTAAGTGCTGGGATGGCGCTTGGATAGGTTTTAGCTTGCTGTTAGTGTTGCCGCCTCTTGGGATGGTGCTGACCAGTGGCATGAATTCTCAGGCGTTGGGTGTGCTGAGCGATGGCCGATTTTGGTCCGCGCTCGGCGCGTCACTGAAAGTGGCGAGCATGGCGAGCGTTATCGCTGTCAGTGCGGGCACGGCGATTTTATTGTCGAGCCGAAGACTGCGCCTCAATCAACGTGAGAAAGACGCGGATAAGATAGAGCTGCTAGGGACCATCATTCTGGTGACCCCAGGATTAGTGATCTCGACCGGGCTCTTTTTGCTGCTCCGTTCGTGGACGGATGCGCTCAGCTACGCCTTGGTCGTTGTTGTTACGGTCAACGCGTTAATGGGGCTGCCTTATGTGATCAAAACCTTGGCTCAGCCGATGTTGCAACTCGAGCAGCAGTATCAGTACCTTTGTGCAACCCTTGGAATCCGCGGTTGGCGCCGTTTACGAGTGGTGGAATGGCGCGCATTAAAACGGCCGCTGGCGCACGCGTTTGCCATCAGCTTTATGTTTTCTATGGGCGATCTCAGTGCCATCGCGCTGTTTGGCAGCCAGGAGTTTCGTACGCTGCCGCTCTACCTGTTCCAACTGCTCGGCAGTTACCAAATGGACGCGGCGGCAGTCGTATCGGTCACTTTACTGCTTTTGAGTGTGGGCTGTTTTGCGCTGATGGAGCGCCTGTTTCGCCCTCGCTCTGCTTCTACCCCCACCAATAGGAGTCACTATGCTCACTCTCAGTGACCTGCATTACGATTATCATGCCGAGTCATTTCAGTTTGATCTGCACGTTGAGGCAGGGCAAATCGTCGCGCTTATGGGACCCAGTGGCGCAGGGAAGTCGACCTTGCTCGCCTTGATGGCGGGTTTTATTGAACCATTAAGCGGTGAAATTTTAGCGCAAGGGCAAACACTCAACGGGCTGGCGCCTTATCAGCGCCCGTTTGCGATGTTGTTTCAAGAGCACAACTTGTTTGCTCACCTTACCGTGTCGGAAAACATAGGCCTTGGATTGGACCCCGGCTTGAAGTTGTCTGCAACGCAGAAACAGGCGGTAGTGCAAGCGGCACAGCAGGTGGGGGTGGCGGAGTATTTGTCTCGATTGCCGCATGAGCTCTCTGGTGGCCAGCGTCAACGGGTTGCGTTAGCGCGCTGCTTTGTACAGTCTGCGCCGATATGGCTGCTAGACGAGCCCTTTTCAGCGCTCGATCCTTTGCTCAGGTTAGAGATGCTATCACTGGTCAAACAGTTGGCGAGTGAGCGTGATATTACGGTAGTAATGGTGACGCACCACTTAGGTGATGCCAAAGCGATCGCCACGCATTTTGCGTTTGTATCACAAGGTCATGTCGCAGCGACTGGGCCGATTTCAGAGCTAGCGGCGACCCACTCGGACCCTAGCCTCGGCGCATTTGTTCAGGCGGCCACCACGGCGCACAACTGAGCGCAATAACAATGGGCTAGAAAGCAGAGATAAAAAAAAGCGGATAAGTGTGCACTTATCCGCTTCAATCATCACTGAGTAAGAGCGTGTTATTGTGGCTCTTCACTGCTCAATGCTTTGAGGATCTGGAAAATCTCTCGATACGCTTTAGCTGGCTTGTTGGCTTGCTTTTCTTTGTTCGCCTGACGAGCAAGCTGACGTAAACGCTGACGGTCCGCATCCGGATACAGCGTCAATACCTCTTCAATGGCGCTGTCGCCCTCTTCCACCACACGGTCACGCAATTGCTCTAATTTGTGCAGCAGCGCCGTGGTTTGAGAGTGCTTGTTACGGACTTTATCCAGCGCCGCTTGAATTGGCTCTGGGTCTTCGTGACGCATCAATTTTCCGATAAACTGCAACTGACGACGGCGCGCTTCGTTTTTAAAACGTTGCGCATCGCGAATCGCATCGGCCAAGTCTTCGCTGAGTGGAAATTTTTCCAACACAGAGGGCTTGAGGTTAACGAGCTCTTCACCCAGTTTCTGCAGCTCTTCCATGTCACGCTTCAACTCGGATTTACTTACCCAGATGATCTCTTCTTCTGGTTCCCATGGCGCTTTTTGATTTTTGCGAGCCATTTTCATACCTTCATTTGAACGTCTATTTCTCTATTTTAACAAGAATCATGGGGAGAAAGCGAAATTCTTGTTATCCTAGCGACAAAGCAACGACTGATGAAGAGAATATGGACGTAAAAAAGCAAGTGGCACAGCAGCGTATCGAGCTTGAAGCTGCCGTCGCGAAAGCGTTAGAGATGGCGGGTGAAAAAGCGGATGCCGCGGAAGTTGCCATCAGTAAAACCACAGGTTTAAGCGTATCGACTCGCATGTGTGAGGTCGAAAATGTGGAGTTCAACAGTGACGGTGCACTCGGTATTACCGTCTATAGCAATCAGCGTAAAGGCAGCGCCTCAACGTCAGACTTAAGCGAAAAAGCGATTCAACAAACGGTATTGGCGGCACTTGATATCGCTCAATACACATCAGAAGATCCGTACGCAGGCCCAGCACCGGCTGAACTGATGGTCAAAGATATTCCTGATTTGGATCTGTTTCACCCCGATACGCCTGACCCTGACTACGCGGCAAAAATGGCGATTGAAGCGGAGCAAGAAGCGCTCAGCTACAGCGATAAGATCAAGCAAAGTGATGGCGCCAGCTACGATAGCCACTATGGCGTCAAAGTGTACGGCAACAGCCACGGCTTACTGGCGAGTTATGCCTCAAGTCGCCATAGCATCAGTTGCTGTGTGATTGGTCAAGGCCAAAACGGTGAAATGGAACGTGACTACAGCTACACAGTGTCGCGTCACAAAGACGACCTGTGGACGCCGAAATCCGTGGGCCTGAGCGCAGCGGAGAAAACCGTCAGTCGTTTAGACGCGCAGAAGCTCAAAACCGGTCAGTACCCGATCATGTTTGCGGCGGATGTCGCAACGGGTCTACTCGGTCACCTTGTGATGGCGATCAGTGGTGGCAACTTGTACCGCAAATCCTCGTTTCTTCTTGATCATCTTGGTCAGCAAATTCTACCCAGCTGGTTCCAAGTCGACGAGCGTCCCCATGTGTTGCGTGGTCTGGCGTCAAGCCCGTTTGATAGCGAAGGCGTTGCTACGCAAGATAGACAAATAATCACTGACGGCGTGTTATCCACTTACCTATTGACCAGCTATGCGGCGCGTAAAATGTCGATGATGCCAACCGGTCATGCGGGTGGCATCCACAACTGGTACGTGCAATCCACAGGGCAAGATTTTGATCAAATGCTTAAGGCGCTGGGCACCGGCTTTTTGGTTACAGAAGTGATGGGGCAGGGCGTGAATATCGTGACGGGCGATTACTCGCGCGGCGCAGCCGGTTTTTGGGTTGAGAATGGTCAAATCCAATTCCCCGTCTCGGAGGTGACCATCGCAGGTAATCTCAAGCAGATGTTCAACCAAATAGTGGCTGTCGGCAGTGATGTGGAAACCCGTTCGCAGATTCAAACCGGTTCTATCTTGCTTGAGTCAATGAAAGTGGCGGGCGAATAAGCCTCACTATTTGACGTAGCAATGCTTCAGCGACGAAACACGAGAGTGCTTCGTCGCTGATGTGTATTTATAGTGCTGTTAGCGCTCAAACAGCTCGACATGCAACTTCTGAATCGCTTGTTTGGCTTCTGATTCACGCAGTAAGAAACAGAGGTTGTGCTGGCTAGCTCCGTAACAAATCATTCGTAAGTTAAAGTCTTCAAGTGTACCAAATACTTGTTTTGCATAGCCTTTGCTCTCGCTCATGTTGTTACCAATCAAGGCGACGACGGAGAGGTTGTGTTCCACTTTCACGCTGCACAGCTCTTCAAGCTCTTCACGCGCAGCTTGAGGTAACGATGGCGCACCGCCAGAGGTACCTGTTTGATCAAGCGTTAATGAGACACTGATTTCAGAGGTGGTGATCAAATCGACCGAGACCTTATGCTTGGCCAAGATCTCAAACACTTTGGCTAGAAAGCCGTAAGCATGGAACATTTTCGCGCTGCGCAGCGTCACCATGGTTTGGTTGTTACGTAGGGCTAGGGCGCGAAACAGCGGTGAGCTTTCCACTTGATGACGAATCCAAGTACCGCCTTGCTCTGGCGCTTTAGAGGAACCGACAAACACCGGAATATCATGGCGCAGAGCAGGGACTAGGGTCGAAGGGTGCAGGATCTTGGCGCCAAAATTCGCCATCTCTGACGCTTCGCTGAAGCTAATTTCTGCAATCGGTGCCGCATTCGGGGCAATACGCGGGTCTGTGGTGTAGATTCCCGGTACATCAGTCCAAATTTCTAAGCCAGAGGCTTGCACTGCCTCGGCAATCAAAGCCGCACTGTAATCACTGCCACCACGGCCAAGGGTAGTGGTGTTGCCTTCTTCATCGGAACCAATAAAGCCCTGTGTCACCACAACGTGCTCGCGGCACAGTGGCAGCAAGGTGTCACTGGCAAGCTCTCGAATGGCGGCAAGATCCGGTTCTGCGCGGCCAAAGTGGCTGTCAGTGCGCAGTACATCACGAATATCAAAGCGTACCGCGTTGATGCCGCGCTCAATCATTAGTTGGGTTAAAATGTGGGTCGACATCAGTTCACCACACGCAACAAGGTGATCAGTCAACTTATTGCTGGCTTGAATCGAGGCCGCTTCCGCAAGACTGGTGACCGTATCAAGCAGACTGTACACTTCACTCGCCGCATGGGTTGGATCATTGAGTTGATTAAGAATCGCATCATGAATCTCAGCGAGCTGAGTCAGAATATCGCTGCGTTGCTGCTGATCTTGTACGCCGTTCGCCAGCGCGACCAATAGATTTGTTACCCCTGAACAGGCACTGCTGACCACCAGTTTTGTCTCTGGATTGTTCTCAACGACCGCCGCACAACGGCTCATCGCTTCAAAGTTTGCAACACTTGTCCCACCAAATTTAGCAACGTTAAAATTGCTCACGGCATTTCTCCCACAACTTCCTGAATATTGAGTCTTTCCTTTGCGTGAGGTGAGGATGAGCGAGAGTAGAGGTAGGTATGGAGTACGACCTCAGAAGCTCATCACCAGACAGCGCTGATGACAGTTGATGGGACTCAACCCAAGTCAACCGACAGACTTAAACCACAATATAAGCCTACCTCGGCACTACTCCCCCTCAGAATGTTGTTTTGGAATTGTGGCTCCACAACATGCCTACCTGGGTAGTGCTCCTCTTCTGCAAAAAGCATAATTGTTTGTACAACAGGGTGACGAATTGTCTTGCCACCGCTTTCGCATTGAACGTGTTTATCCTCTTAATGTCAATGCGAAATTTACGGGTTAAAGACGATAGGTTCGGTTTGTGAGACTGGTATGACCTGTCGACTTTTTGCGCATTGCTGCGCTGGATGAATTCGATTATGGTGAAGAGATAACAACAAGAACACCCTCATGATTCAAAAGGAGTTGCCAATGACTTACCAAAGTTTTATCCCCCCTCGCCGTATTTTGATGGGCCCTGGTCCATCCGATATTTCCCCACAGGTACTGCAAGCTTTGAGCCGCCCGACGGTGGGCCACCTTGACCCGCTTTTTATCCAGATGATGGACGAACTCAAGCAGCTGCTTAAATACGCCTTTCAGACCAACAATGAGTTTACGATTGCTGTCTCGGCACCAGGCAGTGCAGGTATGGAGACCTGCTTTGTTAACTTGATTGAGCCGGGGGACAAAGTCATCGTCTGCCGCAATGGCGTGTTTGGCGAGCGCATGCGAGAAAACGTGGTGCGCTGCGGCGGTGAAGCGGTGCTGGTCGATGATGACTGGGGAACGCCGGTCTCGGTAGAGAAAGTTCGTGATGCGTTGCAGGCGCATCCTGATACCAAGCTCCTCGCGTTTGTCCATGCAGAAACGTCGACAGGGGCATGCAGTGATGCGAAGACGCTGGGCGCGCTTGCTAAAGAGTTCAATGTGTTGTCGATCGTCGATGCGGTGACGTCATTGGGTGGCGTGCCACTCAAAGTCGATGAGTGGCAACTTGATGCGGTCTACTCGGGCAGTCAAAAGTGCCTCTCTTGTACGCCGGGCCTCTCTCCTGTGACCTTCTCCAGTGCAGCGATTGAGAAAATCACCGCCCGTCAAACCCCGGTGCAAAGTTGGTTTTTAGACCAAAGTTTGGTACTCGGTTACTGGAGTGGAGAGGGCAAGCGTAGTTACCACCACACAGCGCCCGTCAACAGTCTCTATGCACTGCATGAAGCTTTGCTGATGCTCAAAAATGAAGGGTTAGAAAACGCGTGGCGTCGCCATCAGCAGATGCACAACAAGCTCAAGACCGGCTTATTGGCGCTCGGCTTTGAGTTTGTGGTGGAAGAGTCCGCACGCTTGCCGCAACTGAATGCGATTTATGTTCCTGAGGGGATTGATGAAGCCCAAATACGCAGTCACCTCCTTGATACGTACAATCTGGAAATTGGTGCCGGGCTTGGCGCATTGGCGGGCAAGGCGTGGCGGATTGGCCTAATGGGCTATGGTGCGCGGGAGGAGAACGTCGCACTCTGTTTACAAGCGCTTAAAGAGTCGCTCGGATAGAGTCGCTCGGATTAGAGTCGCTCGGCGAATAATTTGCCCTGTTAATGATTGCAGATGGCTCTCCAGTTCGGAGAGCCTTTTCTTATCTACTTTTTGTTTTCTTTTTATTCTTCGTCTGTACGAAGCAGTGCGTCGGTAGTCGGTGGCACGTATTGCACGTCTGAGAAATCGCGCCGAGGAAACAGGAATTGCGCTTCGGCTCGGATTTGTTCCGCCTTTTCACTGTCATTCAAACCTTGGTAGGCCAGAATTAAGTTGTTGTAGAATGCCGGTCTTGGTTTGTGGGTAATCACGCCCAGCGACCAATCCACGTACGGTTGAATAAATTCAGGGTTTTGCTGGTGCAGGCCAATATTGAGATAGGTGCTGTAGATGTCCCAGTCAAAACGCTCCTGCCAGACAATCGGGTTACTGACTCGGTTAAGGATATCTGGATCTTTTGGTTTGGAGAGCTCAAACTGCGTCAATATGTAGTTGGTGTGCAACGTGGTGACCATGTAAAACGACGTCACCAGCGGCAAGACCAAACTTGCTACGCGCAGCCCGGTCTGCGATACGATGCTCAATCGCGCGTATCGGTAGGCGCGCTTACGTTGGTCGACCCAGTAAATCAATAAGATAAAGGTTAGCCAATGAATCGCTGAGTGATAAAACGGATATTCTAATTGGGTGTGGAGCACGATGGGGATAAAGAGCGAGAAAATCGCCAAACGTGTGCCATTCTTCGCTGCGTAGATACGATACAGCACCAAAATGGCCGCGATCAACATAGCCAAAATCGGCAGCACACCCCCCTCTACGCCCCAATATAAGGTTTCGTTGTGTGGGTGATCCATTGATGCAAGCCCAGGCGGGTAACTGGCGTTGAGCTGATGTTGACGCGCCGTATAGACCAAGTATTCAGCTTCAAAACGTCCGTAACCATAGCCAGTAAATGGCTTTTCAATCAGCATATCGAGCGTCTGAGGGAAGGTGTATTGTCTGGGCCCTTCTAGATTCACCTTTCGCTCTGCTAGGGTGTTGTTCTCACCGATTAACGTGGTCCCTAAGCCAATGGTGACGCCAATAAGCACAGAGACGAGCCAACCGACGGTGCGTTTTTTGGTGGCAAAGCGCATCAAATAAGGGATCAGCAGCACGACGACCAGTAGCGCACTGAGCCAACCCGTCCGAGAGGCGAGCACTACCAGTAGGGGCAGCACGATGGCCGGTACCAGATAGAGTAGCGCCACATGGCTGACTTTTCTTTGATATTTAATGGGTTG
>NZ_JCBDGX010000037.1:0-28692 GCF_059834345.1 Vibrio sp. R11-SG3-ISO3-SZ | reverse complement strand
CAAGGGCACGAATGTTGGCCCCTTGAATGGTCGGGCCATCGGCCAGCGGATCTGAAAACGGAAAGCCAAGCTCTAGTGCATCCGCACCTGATTCGACAAGGGTCTGCATAATGCGCAGGGATTGCTCAGGGTTTGGATCACAGACTGTGACGAAGGGGACAAATGCGCCTTGGTTACGTTCAGCGAGTCGCGCAAACATGTTTTGATAACGGCTCATTAGATCACTCCTTTTTCTTCTAATAGGGCGTGCACAGTGAAAATGTCTTTATCCCCACGACCGGATAGGTTGACGACCAACAACTGTTCTTTTTCTGGATTTTCTCGCGCCATTCGCAGCGCATGAGCGAGGGCATGCGAGGACTCGAGCGCAGGAATGATACCTTCATTACGAGCGAGTTCTTGGAAAGCTTCAAGGGCTTCGTCGTCAGTGACGTTGTCGTACTCCGCTCGGCCAATCGCATTGAGGTGCGCGTGCTGAGGACCAACCGATGGGAAATCCAAGCCAGCCGATACTGAGTAGGACTCTTCGACTTGTCCGTGCTCGTCTTGCATCAGAGGCGCTTTCATGCCAAAGAAAATACCGGTTTTACCGTGTTTGAGCGGTGCGCCGTGTTGGTCCGTATCGATGCCTTTGCCTGCGGGTTCCACACCGATGAGGCGAACGCTCTCTTCTTCAATAAAATCTGCAAACATGCCGATGGCGTTTGAACCGCCGCCTACACAGGCAATCACGGCATCAGGCAAGCGCCCTTCGCGGGCAAGAATCTGGTTCTTGGTCTCTTCGCCAATAATGCGCTGGAATTCACGTACAATGGTCGGGAAGGGGTGCGGGCCTGCCGCCGTACCCAAGAGGTAATGCGCGGTTTCGTAAGAGCCCGACCAGTCACGCAGCGCTTCATTACACGCATCTTTCAATGTCGATGAACCAGAATGGACGGGAATCACCTCTGCGCCCATCAATTTCATGCGAAACACGTTTGGGCTTTGACGTTCGACATCTTTGGCCCCCATGTAGACGCGACATTTAAGGCCAAGTAGTGCGCAAGCTAACGCGGTGGCGACCCCATGTTGACCCGCGCCTGTTTCGGCGATGATCTCGTCTTTACCCATGCGTTTAGCGAGCAGAGCTTGACCTAACACTTGGTTGGTTTTATGCGCGCCGCCGTGAAGTAAATCTTCACGTTTCAGGTACAGCTTTGTCTTGGTACCTTTGGTGAGGTTGCGCGTCAAGGTGAGTGCGGTTGGGCGTCCTGCGTACTCTTGCAGCAGAGACATAAACTCACTGCGAAAGTCATCATCCTGCTGCGCGTCAATAAAGGCTTGCTCAAGTTGTTCAAGTGCAGGGACTAGGATTTGAGGGACATATTGACCGCCATATTCACCAAAGTAGGCGTCGAGTTTTGCCATGATGTAATTCCTATCTATGTTGTCGCGATTGCTCGCGCAATCAGTAATGTCTAATGGCTGCAAACGCTTGTTGCAACTTCTCTTGATCTTTTTTACCCGGCTCGCTTTCAACCCCTGAATTGAGATCCAATCCGAGGCAGCCCTGTGAGGCCGCTTTTTGGGCGTTAAATGGGGTGATTCCACCGGCGAGCATGATGCGCTCAGGGTTGTCAATCAGTGACCAGTTGAACACAAGGCCGGTGCCGCCTGTCTGGCTGCCCACCTTGTTGTCCAACAGATGACGATCCACTCCTTTAGCGATAAGCGTCGGGAGCGAGTCTTTAATACCGTAAGCTTTCCAAATCTCAACCCTTTCTGGCAGTGCGGCTTTAAGTTCGCTCACATAGCCCTCATCTTCATCACCATGTAACTGCACCGCATTCAAACCGAGAGATTGTACGCGCTCAGCGACGCTATCAAGCGGCTGGTTTTGAAACACGCCAACATAGCGCAAAGGCGCGCCGCTCATGGTTAATCGTGCAGTTTCAAGGTCGACATAACGTGGAGACGCTTCGACAAAAATCAGCCCGCCAAACACGGCGCCAGCTTGATACGCTTTGGCGGCATCATCAGGGTGAGTGAGGCCACACACCTTGTTTTCACCTAGGGTGACTTTGCGCACCGCCAGCTCAAGATCTTCTTCAGCCATTAAAGAACTGCCAATCAAAAAGCCATCGGCGTAGTGGGCCAGATCACGGACTTGCTGGTGGGTATAAATGCCTGATTCCGAGATGATAATGGCGTCTGGCGCAAGTTCGCGCAGCGTCGGCGCCAGTGCTTTCGTGCGACTAAGATCGGTGCTCAGGTCGCGCAAGTTACGGTTATTGATGCCAATGACACGGGCGCCCAAGTGAACGGCGCGGTGCAACTCTTCTTCGTTGCTCACCTCGGTCAAAACGCCCATGTTGAGGCTATGAGCCGCCGACTCTAACGTTTTGTATTGCTCATCATTAAGTACCGAGAGCATCAGCAGAACCGCATCCGCGCTGTAATGGCGAGCTAAGTAGACTTGGTAGCTGTCGACCATAAAGTCTTTACACAACACGGGTTGTCTCACTTGGCGGCGCACTTGAGGCAGAAAATCGAAGCTGCCTTGGAAGTATTTCTCATCGGTCAGTACCGAGATAGCATTGGCATGCTTGTCGTAGACAGAGGCGATGTAGTCCAGATTGAAATCATCGCGGATCAGCCCTTTCGATGGTGAGGCCTTTTTGCATTCGGTAATGAACACCGTCTGTTCACTGCTTAACGCGTCATAAAAGCTACGGTCAGAAGGCTCGAGTGCTGACTGAAATGTGCTCAGAGGCTCGGCGACTTTGCGCTCTGCGACCCACTGGTACTTATCACGTACGATCTTAGCCAGCACTTCCGCCATTTGTGCTTCTTGCTGTGAGACGTGTTCGGAGAGTTGCTCCGTTGAAGGTGTGTTGACGTCAGTCATGGTCTCTATTCCTTAAGCATGGGCGGCAAGACGTTGAACAAGCTCAAACGCTTTACCGGAATTCATTGCCTCGATGGCTTGTTGAGTGTTGGCTTTGAGATCGTCGTGGCCAAATAAGCGCATCAACAACGCAACGTTTGCCGCGACCGCCCCGAGTTGCGCCTCTGTGCCTTTCCCGGTGAGCATATCGGTAATGATGGCTTGGTTTTCTTGTGGTGAGCCACCTTTGATCGCCTCTAGCGGGTGTTCACCTAAGCCAAAATCCGCAGGAGTGAGGGTGTATTCGATGATTTGCCCCTCTTTGATCTCAGCCACCGTTGTCGGGCCATGAATGGCTACTTCATCCAAGCCACTGCCGTGCACCACGGCCGCGCGCTTCATTCCCATTTGTAACATGGTTTCAGCGATAGGACGAACCAGTTCTTCACTGTATACCCCCATCAATTCGATGTTAGGGCGGGCAGGGTTAATCAGTGGGCCTAAAATGTTAAAGATGGTGCGAGTTTTCATCGTTTGGCGCACCGGCATCGCATGACGAACGCCGCCGTGATATTGCGGCGCGAACAGAAAGGCGACGCCAAGTTCATCCACCGCTTTACGGGTCTCTTCTGCGCTCATCGCGAGATTTATTCCAAACGAGTCGAGTAAATCTGATGAGCCAGATTTGCTCGATACGCTGCGGTTGCCGTGTTTGGCCACTTTTAGCCCACACGCGGCGGCGACGAATGCTGCGGTGGTCGATATATTGATGGTGTCGTGACCGTCGCCACCGGTGCCGACAATGTCGGCAAAATCGTAATCTGGACGTGGGAACGGATTGGCGTTCGCCAACAGAGCTTTGGCCGCACCAGCAATCTCATCGGGTGTTTCCCCTTTGATTTTCAGTGCCGTTAGCGCTGCGGCCATTAAGATCGGATCCAGTTCGCCACGGATAATGACATCGAACAGCTGTTGGCTTTCAGCTTGCGTCAGTGAGATTTGGTCATACAGTTTGTTGATGATGGCTTCCATTGTGCTTCTCCAATTCTTATCCGTGTTGTTTCTCAAGTGCCCAGTCAATCGCGTTGGCGAGCAGTGTGGCGCCATAAGTCGTCATAATCGACTCTGGGTGGAACTGGAATCCACACACTTTATCCTCTTCTTGAACCACTGACATCACTAAGCCATCCACTTCTGCCGTGACCGTTAACGTCTCAGGCACCTTAGTGGCCACTAAAGAGTGGTAACGAGCGATGGCGAGCGGTGACGGTAAGTTTGCGTAGGTCGCGTGCTTTTGATGTGACATCATGGAGACCTTGCCATGAACGATCTCTCCCGCACCTTCCACCACGCCACCATAGGCTTCAACAATCGCTTGGTGGCCAAGGCAAATGCCGATCATCGGTACTTGGCCTTTTAGGCGTGTAATCAGTTCTGGCATTGAGCCTGCTTCGGACGGCGCCCCCGGGCCAGGTGACAGCAACACCACTGGGTTGTCGAGTTGATGAACGGCTTGCTCAATCACCTCGGCCGCAATGTGGTTGCGATAAATTTTGACGGAGTGACCTAGTGAGCGAAATTGGTCGACCAAGTTGTAGGTAAAGGAGTCGAAGTTATCAATAAATACGATGTTCGCCATGAGATTACTCCTTATGGGCCGCTTGAATAGCGGCAATTACCGCCTGTGCTTTGCCACGGGTTTCGTCGGCTTCAGCTTGTGGGTCAGAATCAAACACCACACCAGCCCCCGCTTGGACTTGTGCAATACCATTCTCAACGTAGGCCGAGCGAATAACGATACAGGTATCGAGTGTCCCTTCGCCAGTTAGGTAGCCGACGGCACCGCCATAGCTGCCGCGCCTGGCGCCTTCGACATCGCGAATCAATTGCATAGCGCGAATTTTAGGCGCGCCAGTGAGGGTGCCCATGTTCATGCACGCTTGGTAGGCATGCAGCGCATCAAGGTCGCTGCGCAGTTGGCCCACCACGCGTGACACGAGGTGCATCACGTGGCTGTAACGGTCCACTTTGAGGAGATCGGCGACGTGGCGTGTCCCCGCTGCACTGATGCGAGCGACATCGTTGCGCGCCAGATCCACCAACATCATGTGCTCGGCGTTCTCTTTTTTGTCTGTGCGCAGCTCCAGTTCAATTCGGCTATCGAGGTCAAAGTCAATCTCGCCGTTTGCACGCTTACCGCGACGGCGGGTGCCGGCAATAGGGTAAATCTCGACCTGGTTGGTGTGGGTTTCGTATTTCAATGCACTTTCAGGTGAGGCGCCAAACAAAGTGAAGAGTTCATCTTGCATGTAGAACATGTAAGGGCTTGGGTTGCTCTCTTTGAGTGCCTTGTATGCCGCCAGTGGAGAAGGGCAGGGTAAGGTAAATCGTCGCGACGGCACCACTTGAAACACATCACCCTTAACGACGTACTCTTTAAGATCGCGTACGGTCTGACAGAAATCATCATCGCTGACGCTTGGTACGGCATCGACTTGAGCCAATTTTTTTGCCTCAGGCAAAGGTTTTAGTGCTTGGCACTGAGTTTTGATTGCCTCGAGACGAGCGCGCAGCGTCGGCGCTTCACTCTCGTTGGCAAATAGGGTCGCTTGAAGTTCGCAGCTTTCGCGTTGGTGGTCGACAACCAACAGAGTTTCAGCCACATAGAAGACGTAGTCAGGACATTGGTTGGCTTGGGTTGCATCACCGAGTGGCTCAAAATTGGCGACCAAGTCATAGGCAAATAAACCGCCAAGAAACAGCGCGTGCTGATCGTGCGCTTTGAGATCGAAGCTATGTTGGATCAAACGTAACGCATCGAACGACGATGCTTCGCGCAGACGAGAGTCCTCATCGAGTGTGTCGCACGGCGCCTCAAAATGCAGCGTCAGCGTGGTTGGGGTCGCTTGGTGTTGAATCGTGTCACGAATATTGTGGCGAAGATGGTTAAGTAGGTGCTCGCCGTTGGCTGTGAGAGCAGTTAAGGTAACACTGTGGCCCATACAGACGATGCGCACTGCCGAGTCAACAATCAGCAAGCTTTTCAGGTTTTGCTTCGAGTCGATTTCTGCCGATTCAAGCAGCAGGCTATCTGTTTTGTTCTCACACAAGGTGTGGAAAAGCTGCGTCGGGTCTTTGGCATACGGCGCACTGTCTTGAATGATATCAAGTTGACCTAGCTTTTTAATTTCAATGGCCTTGTTCACAAGACCTCCTTATTCATTCTTATATCCTGGTGCCATAGTGGCATAAAGCATCGGTTTACCCAATCGAGATTTGGCGAAAAATGCCTACTCTTTAAACACTTAAACCAGAATTGTAAACAACAAAAAGCCCGCGTTGGAGCGGGCTATGACACGATGAAGAATCGATTACTTACGTGCAACTGCCCACTTAGCCTGTAGCCAAGTGCGCCACCACACCATAAGGTGTGTTGCAAACGTGGTTGGCAAACAAAAAATCGTATCCACCAGAACGCGAATCGCATCGGTAGCGATCACTTTCACATTCTGATTTAGGTTAATTTCTTGTAACATAGTGTGCCTTGACTAAAAAATAGTGCGCCTTAACGTTTTGCCGGTTAGCGAGCTAACTCAACGACTCTGAATTTGTGTACCAGTTAACTAGTGCAAAGATAAAAAGTCAACCAAAAAAATGAAAATATGAGAATTGATTTACACAGCCATACCACTGCCTCAGACGGTCGACTCAGCGTCACTGAACTGATCGACCGAGCGCTAGGCTTTAACATTAACGTATTGGCGATCACTGACCACGATACGGTTGAAGCGCTCGCACCTGCCCGCGCCTACATCAAAGAGCAAGCGCTACCCATTACCTTAATCAATGGAATCGAGATCTCTACCGTATGGCAGAACAAAGACATTCATATTGTCGGGTTGAATATTGATCCTGATGCCTCGTCACTAACCCAGTTGATTGAGCAGCAACAGCAGCACCGTGTCGGTCGAGCGCAGCTCATTGCGCAGCGTTTAGAAAAAGCGACCCGCGAAGGCATATTTGAAGACGTGAGTGCCATCGCGGGCGACGCGCCCATCACTCGCGCGCATTTTGCCAAGTGGTTAGTGGATAATGGTTTTGCGAAGACGATGCAACAGGTGTTTAAAAAATATCTAACACGCGGTAATCCCGGCTACGTGCCGCCCAGTTGGTGCTCAATGTCTGAGGCGGTAGAGGCCATTCACGCCGCGGGTGGTCAAGCGGTACTCGCTCACCCCGGTCGCTATGACTTAACCGCCAAATGGCTAAAACGTTTGTTGGCGGCATTTGTGGAAGCCAACGGTGATGCGATGGAAGTGGCTCAGCCACAACAAAGCCAACAAGAAAGACGCAATTTGGCCGATTATGCTATACAATACAAACTATTAGCTTCCCAAGGCAGCGACTTCCATTATCCTTCTCCTTGGATGGAACTGGGGCGCAATCTATGGCTGCCTTCTGGCGTCGAACCAGTATGGAAAGAGTGGGGCTTATCGCTCACTGATGACCTTACTGGCCAAGACTAAACATGATGTGTTATAGAGTCGCGAGGCTCGATATTGAGGATTATTATGAGCCAGTTTTTTTATGTTCACCCAGAAAACCCGCAAGCACGCTTGATTACCCAAGCGGTCGCCATCATTCGTAACGGCGGGGTTGTGGTTTACCCTACCGATTCTGGTTATGCGCTTGGCTGCCAACTTGAAAACAAACAGGCACTTGAGCGTATATGTCAAATTCGTCGTTTGGACGAGAAGCACAACTTTACACTACTGTGTCGAGATCTCTCTGAGTTGTCACTCTATGCTCGAGTGGATAACACCGCCTTTCGCTTGTTGAAAAACAATACGCCAGGTCCGTACACCTTTATCTTCAAAGGCACGAAAGAAGTCCCACGCCGTTTGATGAACGCAAAGCGAAAAACCATCGGTATCCGTGTCCCTGATAATCGCATTGCTCTGGATTTACTCGAAGCGTTAGGCGAGCCTTTGATGTCGACCTCGCTTATCTTGCCGGGCAACCAGCACACTGAGTCAGACCCGGAAGACATTCGTGATAAGTTAGAGCATGCAGTGGATGTGATCCTCAACGGTGGATACCTAGGCGAACAGCCCACCACAGTGGTCGATTTTAGTGATGGTGACCCAGTCATCGCGCGCATTGGCGCAGGAGATCCGCAGCCGTTTGAGTGATCAAAAAAACGTGATCTTTGGCAAGGATTTTGAGATAATATGCGGCCGCGATTTTTGGGTCGCACTTTTTTATTTCGACGTCTGTGAAGACGACACATAGGTAAATCAATGAACGAAAAATTACAGAAAGTTTTAGCACGAGCTGGTCACGGATCGCGACGCGAGTTAGAAGCTTTAATCAAAGCTGGCCGCGTGAGCGTCAATGGCGTTGTCGCTAAACTTGGTGAGCGACTAGAAGATGAGAACGCCATCGTTCGTATCGACGGCCACACTGTCAACGC
This sequence comes from Vibrio sp. R11-SG3-ISO3-SZ, assembly GCF_059834345.1. Lineage (NCBI taxonomy): Bacteria > Pseudomonadati > Pseudomonadota > Gammaproteobacteria > Vibrionales > Vibrionaceae > Vibrio > Vibrio sp. R11-SG3-ISO3-SZ. The sequence goes on along the minus strand of NZ_JCBDGX010000037.1, from coordinate 20,353 downwards.
TAAAGCGCAAGAAGAAGTGATTTGTCGCGTACTAGCGTACTACAAGCCGGAAGGCGAATTGTGTACTCGTCATGACCCTGAAGGTCGTCGCACTGTATTTGACCGTTTGCCTAAGATCCGTGGTTCACGTTGGATCTCAGTAGGGCGTCTGGATGCCAACACCTCGGGTCTGCTGTTGTTTACCACCGATGGTGAGCTCGCCAACCGTCTGATGCACCCAAGCCGTCAAGTGGAACGTGAGTACCTTGTACGAGTCTTCGGTGAAGTGAACGAAGACAAAGTGAAAAACTTGGTTCGTGGTGTTCAACTCGAAGACGGTTTAGCCCGTTTTGAGGATGTGGTTTACGCGGGTGGTGAAGGTATGAACCACACCTTCTATGTGGTGATCAACGAAGGTCGAAACCGCGAAGTTCGTCGTTTGTGGGAGTCTCAGGACTGTACCGTTAGCCGCCTGAAACGTGTGCGCTATGGTGATATCTTCCTCGACAAAAAACTGCCTCGTGGCGGTTGGATGGAACTGGATCTCAAAGAAGTGAACTACCTGCGTGAATTGGTGGAGCTTCGTCCTGAAAAAGAAACCATGTTGGATGAGAACAAAGCCAACACCTCACGCAAACGTGAGCGCTCACGCAGCCAGAAGATTCGTCGTGCCGTGAAACGTCATGAAGAGCGCGTCAACAGTGGCGGTGGTCGTAGTAACAACCCTGCACGCCGTAAGCCACGCAAAGGCGCAACCGAGCAGTCACCTCGTAAAAATACCCGTCAGCGTTGATACCACAGGTGTTAATGTGTAGGTATCACTGATACATCTATTGATTGATGCCATTGTTCAATTTGTGAAAGCAGCCGAGTTAGGCTGCTTTTTTTTCATCAATTTATAACTAACCTTAACTTTAGAGTGAAAACTGATACTTATCTCAATTGTGATGGGTGAAGAGAGACAAAGAATCGTATAGTGTGTTTGATCTATTTTAGGTCGGTGAGCTATGACGCTTTACACTATCCTTAAACAGAACGGAAATAGAGCCGCGGCTTGTCAGGGATCTTAGACGTATGGCATTGATTAAAAAAAATATTTGGTTAGCGTTTTATTTTATTCTGGCTCTATGGTCAGTGATAAGCGCGATCGCTGCCTATATGTCGTACCAAGACTCCTATGAAGATATCACTCAATCGCAAGTTAATCTCACTCGTTTGACCGCGCACGCATTCAAGTCATCCCTCACCCAGTACCAAACCATCATAAATATTGTCGGCAGTGAATTATCACGATTGGATTTTGAGCACGATCTCGACCATATCAATGCTGTGCTCGATGATACCACCGGGATTGAAAAAACCATTTTAGCGCTGGCGCTGTTTGATGTAGAGGGCTATCCGCTGACGAGTTCGCCGCGGATGGTGGATGGGCACACCAACTATCTGCGCGATAATCCTGAAACCAAATTGACCTTCGAGAAAACCCTCGCAAGTGACGAAGCGGTGATCGGGCGTACCTATTTTCACAAAGACATTGGCGAGCTTATTATCCCTTTTCGCAAAGCCATTCGTGACGAAAAAGGTGTGCCTAAGTTTGTCTTGTCTATTTCTATCTCACTCAAAGGTGGCTTTGAGTACTTCTTGACTAATAAAACAAAAATGGAAATTCACAGCTTTGATACCTTCTTATTTCGTGAAAATGATCGTTACTTCCAGATTGCGCCAATGGAGCGCATTTACGATCCGCAAGTGTATCTATATCAAGTACCACAAGAGGAGATCGATCGCAGTATACAACGTTTAGAAGTTATGACGGGGATGACGTTTGAAGAGATAAAACAAAGCAACAATGTTTATATTAACGAATTGATCTCTCCATCAAGGCAATCATACGCTGCCAGTACTTACATCAACAAATACGATCTTTGGATAACTACTGAAGTGAAAAAGAGCGTCATAATGGCACGATTTGTTGAGAAATTGCCTAATCTTATCGCTCTCTATGTGGTGGCAGTGAGTGTGATGTTTTTCCTATTTCGTAATATTGCGCTTAGTGAACAGCGCAAGCAACAAGAGCTTGCTCACCAAGCGAACCTTGACTATTTAACCGGTATTGCCAATCGCTATAGTCTCGAGCGTTATTTATCGGGGTTGGATAAGCACGCTCGCTACAGTTTGCTGTGTATCAATGTCGACAGTTTTAAATTGGTTAATGACAACTTTGGTAATCCCGCGGGAGATGCGGTGCTGAAAAACATCGCTAATCGCTTGGTCGCCAGTGTCGGTGAAAAGCACGCGGTGTTTCGCTCTGGCAGTGACGAATTTGTTGTGGTGGCTCATACGTTAGACAGAGAAGCACTCGATGCCACTATTGATCTTTGCCGAAGCTGTTTTACCCAGGCGTTCCTCTATCGTGACTACGAGATTGTGTTAAGTTGCAGCATCAGCGTCGCCTCATCCGGTCAAGACGATGTTGATGCAGAAGCGGTTAAGCGCAACGCTGAACTGGCGATGTCACACGCTAAACAGACACGCAACGGGATTGTGTTTTACCAGCCGCGCTTTCTCACTGAGCACCTAGATAAGAGTAAAATCGAACTCGAACTCAAACGAGCGATTGAGCGCGATGAGATTTATATGATGTATCAGCCGCAATTTACCTCAAGTAAAACGCTTAAGGGGGTAGAGGCGTTAGTACGTTGGGAGCACCCTGAACTGGGTTTTGTACCACCGGATAAATTCATTCCTGTGGCTGAAAACTGTGGCTATATGAACGAGCTCGGTGAGTTTATCGTGCGCCGCACGTTAGCCGAGCTCTCTGAGCTGTTTGAGGCTTTGCAGGTGGAGCTTGATGTCGCGATCAATGTTTCCGTTAAGCAGTTTCAAAGTATGCAATTTATTCCAATGTTGGAACAGGCGGTTGAGGAGCGACGCTTTAACAAACAGCGGTTGATTGTTGAGATCACGGAGAGCGTCTTAGCCGACGATTTTGAGCGCATTTGTGCCTTGCTCAATGCCCTAAAAGCCGAGCAGATACGTGTCTCATTGGATGATTTTGGTACCGGTTACTCTTCGCTGAGTGTTCTTAAACACTTCCCCATTGACGAAGTCAAAATCGATAAGAGTTTTGTCTCAGATATGTTGGTAAGTGAGTCCTCTTATTCTATGCTGGCTGGCGTGTTAGGCATGGTGCAAAAATTGGGGATGGAAACGGTCGCTGAAGGGATTGAATCAGAAGAGGAAGCGGGGGTGTTGAGGCGTCTCGGTTGTGATGTCTTCCAAGGTTATCACTTTGCCCGCCCGATGAAATTAGAGGCACTTCGCCGCTTTATCCTCGACAACCGATAAGCTACTTCGCAGCACATCTAAAACACAACGGCAGCTTGTGCTGCCGTTGTGACTGATGGTTTAGAGCGTTTGAGTCAACTGATAATAACGACCTTGTTGTTCGAGCAATGAGGCGTGGCTGCCATATTCGACCACTTGACCTTGCTCAACCAGACAAATGGCGTCCATCTTATCTAAATGAACCAGTCTGTGGGTGATAAACAGGACGGTTTTGCCGACAAAGTGCTGCTCAAACAACGTCATGATCTGTTGTTCAGTTTGTTTGTCTAGCCCTTCCGTTGGTTCATCAAGCAGCAGAATCGGCGCATCATGCAGCAGCGCGCGGGCAATTCCGATGCGACGCTTTTCGCCGCCGGAGAGTTGTCTGCCCCCGTCCCCAAGCCAAATATCTAATCCTTGAATGTCGAGCAGTGCAGCGAGGCCAACTTTATCCAGGGTCGCGCTGAGCTCGGCATCATCGGCCTCTGGCTTAGCCATCAATAAGTTATCACGCAGAGAGCCGTTCAGTATGTCGACCCGTTGGCTGACCACACTAATAGCAGCTCGCAGCTGTGATTCACTCCACGCCGCTATTGGGCGCCCAGCGAGGCGTATCTCACCTTGATTGACATCCCAGTAGCGGTTGAGTAACTGAATCAAGGTCGATTTACCACTGCCGGTTTGGCCGACAATGGCGACACGATGTTGAGAAGGTATGGCAAGGGTAACGTCTTTAAGCACCCTCTGATGGCTATCAGGATAAGAGAAGCAGACCTGTTCATACTCGATGGAAAACTCGCCGTCATGAGCCACCTCTTGGTCAGGAAAGACCACATCCGGCTTAGACAAAATAATATCATTGAGACGTCTTGCTGAAGTGAGCGTTTGGCCTAAATGCTGGAAAGCCGCTGCAATTGGCATTAGAAGCTCAACACTGGCCATGGTGGCAAAGACCACCAACGCAATTTTAGGATCAGGCGACAAGCCGCCCACGCCGTCCGCCGCCAACCACAGCATTAAGACTAACGTCCAGCCATTGACCAGCAGTAACAGCGCTTGCGCTAACCCGGAAACATGAGCGTTGAGGCGCTGATTGGTAAGCAGTTTGTATTGGGCGTTGAGGATCGCGTCTCGGTAGCGCCGATTGGCGCCAAATAACGTCAGTTCGCTGTAGCCTTGCAGCCAGTCGAGCGTAGTAACGCGCAGATCCGCTTTATGTTGTGTCAAATCACGGCCATTGCGTTTGCCTAACTTATAGAACAAAACAGGCCAGGTGAACAAGACCACCAATAGAATGGCGCCTAGCGTTAACCCTAACTGCTGATCAAACCAAGCGACCAGCGCAGTGAGACCAAGGATACCGAGGGTACCAACGATCATTGGGCTGACTAAACGTAGGTAAACGTGATCCATCGCATCAATATCAGACACTAGGCGGTTGAGCAGATCGGCATCGCGCAAGTTTGACACTCGGCCCGGAATGAGCGGTGCGAGCTTGCTGAAGAAGAAAATACGCAGATCGGTGAGCAGTTTAAATGTGGCGTTGTGGCTGACCACGCGCTCACCCCAGCGTCCTGCGGTGCGTCCCATGGCAAATCCACGCACAAACGCCCCGGGTAACATGTAGTTGAAGGTTTCCCGTGCAATAGTCAATCCGGCCACGGCGGCGGCAGACAAAAACCAACCGGACAGTGTTAATAGGCCGATGGAGGCAAACAGAGTAAGCAGCGCCAGTAGCATACCGAGCGACAAGCCAAACGAATGCTTTTTATACAATTTGAGGTAGGGGGCTAATTCACGCATCCAGGTTCCCCTTATCGGTGTTTGTCATAGACATACTGGCGTCCAACATCTGCGCAAAGCGTCCTGGTTGATGGGCTAAGCTGGCGAAGTCCCCACATTGAATCAACTGACCTTTGTCCATCACTAAAATCTGATCCACATTCTTTAAGGGCGTGAGTTGGTGAGTGACCATCAAACAGGTTTTGTCTTTGATTTTTGCATCCAGACCTTGCATAACAAGACGCTCGCTACGTGCATCTAAGCTGGCGGTTGGCTCATCGAGGAGCCAAAATGCGCCGTCTTGAATCATAGCTCGCGCCAGGGCTAAGCGCTGCGCTTGACCGACGGACAAGCCACCGCTTCGGTCTGTCACGACATACTCTAACCCGTGATGTTCGACAAATTCTCGGCTGAAGGATTCATCAAGCGCGCTATCCAGCGCTTGTTGGCTCGGCTTGTTGACCCCAAGCGTGAGGTTGTCATAAATGCTGCCGTGCAGCAGCAGTGGGTTTTGTCCTACCCAACTAATCTGCTCGCGCCAGTGCGCCAAATCCAACTCACAGCGCTCAACGCCATTAATGGTTAAGCTGCCTTGGTAAGGGAGGAAGCCGAGTAGGGCGTTAATCAGGCTTGTTTTCCCCGCACCGCTAGGGCCGACGAGTGCGCAGGTTTCCCCTGCTTTTACTTCGAAACTGACAGGGCCGAGTAGCGCTGTACCTTGTGGAGAATAAACGCTTAACTCTGTGGCCTTAATGGTTATCTTGGCCGGTTCAGTCAACTTGCGATCGCCCGATTTTACCGAAGTGACATCGGTATTCAGAAACGCCACGATGCTTTCTGCAGCGCCAACGGCTTGTTGCTTGCCATGATAAAAAGTCCCTAAGTCACGCAGCGGTTGGTAAAACTCCGGGGCGAGAATTAACACAAATAGGCCAGAAAATAGGGTGACGCCCGCGCCGTAGTCACCGAAATTGAGCTCACCAATAAACGCGAAGCCGAAATACACCGCAGTGAGGGCGATAGAGATAGAGGTGAAAAACTCCAATACAGCCGAGGATAGAAACGCAATTTTCAACACGTCCATCGTGCGGGTACGAAACACTTCAGATGCGCCGCGCAGCGTGTCGGTTTCTGCGCGCGTGCGATCAAACAGTCGAATGGTGGTCATCGATTGTAAGCGGTCATAAAAATGGCCAGACAGACGTTGCAGCGCCTTGAAGTTTTTGCGGCTGGCATCCGCCGCTTTGATGCCCACTAAGGCCATAAACAGAGGCACAAGGGGGGCGGTGATCAGAAATATCAGCCCGGCTGCCCAGTTGACAGGGAAGACCACTACTAAGATAACAAGCGGTATCAACACGGAAAGGGCCATTTGCGGTAAGTAGCGAGCGAAAAAGTCGTGCATATCTTCGACTTGTTCCAGTAACAGCGTTGCCCACGCCCCAGCAGGCTTCCCTTTGATATACGCTGGGCCGAGTTCGTCGAGCTTGTCGAGAATCAATTGACGAATATAAACGCGAATCTGTTCGCCGCAGCGAAAGCCGGCGATCTCTCGTCCCCAAGCGCACAGCGCACGCACAACGACAGTGGCGGCGAGCCCTGCGAAATGGGGCATAAGTTCGGTTTTATCGACGTGTTCGATAATAAGAGCATGCAATATGTGAGCGAGGAGTGATGCACCAATCAGCAAAAATACGCTTGAGAGCACACCAAGGCCAACGGCAATCATCAACCAGCGCTTGGCTTGGCGACTTTGCTGCTTTAGCCATTGATTCAAGCTACGCTGTTTCTTTTTATCCATGGTAAAGGCTTAATGAGAATTATTATTTTGATTTAAGCCGCGCATTATACAAAAGAAAACCTCGCGGGAATACCGCGAGGTTTTAGGGATTTGAGATAAGCGCCAAAAAGCGCCACAAGCGATTGGCCGTTAGGCTGATTGCGTATCCGCGAGTCCATCCAGGTATCGCTCTGCATCTAACGCTGCCATACAGCCCGTTCCCGCAGAGGTGATCGCTTGACGGTAATTGTGATCCATCACATCACCTGCTGCAAAAATGCCAGGGATGCTGGTTTGGGTCGCGTTCCCCTCTAGACCCGATTTCACCACGATGTAGCCATCTTTCATTTCAAGCTGATCAGCGAAAATGGCGGTATTGGGTTGGTGACCGATGGCGATAAATGCCCCCATTACGTCGATTTGCTCAACCGCATCGGATTGGGTGTCCTTGATGCGTACGCCTGTTACGCCCATGTCATCGCCAACGACTTCTTCAAGAGTACGGTCGGTGTGCAGCACAATATGGCCGCTTGCCACTTTATCCATCAAGCGTTTGATGAGGATCTTTTCCGCTCGGAACGTATCGCGGCGGTGAATCAAATGCACTTCAGAGGCGATGTTGGATAGGTACAGCGCTTCTTCAACCGCGGTGTTACCACCGCCCACGACCGCGACTTTCTGGTTACGATAGAAGAAACCGTCACAGGTCGCACAGGCGGAAACACCGCGCCCTTTAAACGCTTCTTCTGACTCCAGACCAAGGTATTTTGCCGACGCGCCAGTAGAGATAATAAGAGCATCACAGGTGTAGTGACGGCTGTCGCCTTTGAGCGTAAATGGACGCTGACTGAAATCCACTTCATTGATGTGATCAAACACAATCTCGGTTTCAAAGCGTTCTGCATGCTCTTTCATTCGCTCCATTAAACCGGGTCCGGTGAGACCTTCAGGATCGCCAGGCCAGTTTTCCACTTCCGTTGTGGTGGTCAACTGACCGCCTTGCTGCATGCCGGTAACCAGTACTGGGTTAAGGTTGGCTCGTGCGGCGTAAACCGCTGCCGTGTAGCCAGCAGGGCCAGAACCGAGAATGAGTAATTTACAGTGTTTTACGTCGCTCATTTGTGCTCCATCGCGGTGACGCTTATTGATTTTTAACTTCTCGATTATATGGGTCTAAGCACGGCGTTAACAAGGTCTGTCACTGGAATAAATGGTTATAGATTAGATCAACAAGGGTGGAGTGTGGGCGCAAAAACAGTCACTAACTCTTTGATTACAAGCATCCTCTCCAATTTGACTAGTGAACCGTGCTGGTTTTCTCATCTTCCTTTGTTATCAAATGGTTTACTTCACTAACTATTAACCATTAATTGGATAAAAATGTTGTATTGTCAATATTGTTGGATGTAAATGCCAAATAAATTTGATTTAACGGGATATGTGCGCAAATAATAAATGTAAAATATATGTTATAAAAATTGCAGTGTATCTTCATTAAGGAGTCGATGATGCTACATAACCATGAAACAACCCTACAATTAACTCAGCTTAGTGAGAAGGCGATTCAACAACTAGCGCCTTCCTTTTCCCATCTTCCGCACACTGAGCACGCCGATGGTCAGTATCGTCTGCGTCGCTACTCCGTGGTAGCTTTTCGTGATGGACAAGTGGTTGATCTGGATAAGCATGAGTTTATGCAAACCAACGATATCAACCGTTTTCAAGGGGATGTAGTGCGTCAATTCGAACCCATTGAAGCCTCGACCTTGCAAAGTGATGGCATGAGAGAGATCTGTGAGGTGTTTGTCGAATCGAACGGTTTGGCCAATGGTCAGGAGATCGAAATTCATCAAATCCGTATTTCTGCGGTTTACGACGAAACCCAAGTGGCGCCAGAGGGCGTCCACCAAGATGGCTTTGACCATATTGCGATGGTCGGGATGGGCCGCCACAATATCGAAGGGGGTGACATCATGCTCTACAACAGCTTCAATGAAGCGCCGTTTTTTAGAAAAACCTTACAAAGCGGTGAAGTGGCGATGCTGGCTGACAACAAACTTTGGCACAATGCGACGCCGATTCGCACCGTGATAGAAGGAGAAGAAGGGCATATGGATGTGTTTGTGTTGACGGCAAAGGATGCGGTAAATGAACTTCACTCCTAATTTAGTCCGCTCACAATTTGGTGCCTTAAATCAGATCCACAACCAATTGCCAGTCATCTTTCTCGATGGTCCGGGCGGCTCACAAGTGCCATTTTCGGTTCTGGAAGCGATGCAGGGTTACCTTGGTCAATACAACGCCAATTTGGGTGGACACTATTTCTCCAGTCAGCACACGACCTCGTTGATGGCCAAAGCGAGGGAGGCCGCCGCTGCGCTACTCAACGCGCCTTCGGCTGACAATATTGTCTTTGGGCCTAACATGACCTCGCTCACTTTTCAGCTTAGCCGGGCCATCAGCCGTGACTGGCAAATCGGTGATGAAGTGATTGTGTCAGCGCTGGATCACTATTCGAACGTCTCTAGTTGGCAGCAAGCGGCGCAAGATAAAGGCGCGGTGGTTCATCAAGCACGCGTCAATCAAGACGATTGCAGCTTAGATATTGACCACCTGTTCACGTTACTTTCACCGCAAACTAAACTGGTGGCGCTGACTTTGGCGTCGAACACCACCGGTTCTATTGTGGATGTCAAACGTGTCGTTGAGGCAGCGCAACAAGTAGGCGCTATGGTGTACGTTGACGCAGTGCATTACACGCCGCATCACTTGGTGGATGTGATGGCACTCGGTTGTGACTTTCTTGCCTGTTCCTCCTATAAGTTTTTTGGTCCTCATGTCGGCATAGCGTATGTGGCGCCAAAATGGTTGCAGGCACTCACGCCTTACAAGGTGGAGCCCGCAACAGACTTAGGCCCTGGTCGCTTTGAGACGGGTACGCAAAACTTTGAAGGCTTGGCTGGGCTGATTGCCGCGGTACACTATCTTGCTCAGTGGGGCGAACAAGGCGATTCGTTACGTGACAAATTGGTGGTTTCATTTCGTCAATACAATCAGCATGAAACGGCGCTCAACGAGCGTTTTCTCTCTCGTTTGGATGAGCTACAAGGTGTCACCTTGTGGGGGCGGACTCATGCGAGCAGTGAGCTGCGCACGCCGACCTTTGCCTTAACCTTTGATGAGTTTACGCCAGAAGAGGTCGCGAAACGTTTGGGTGAGCGCAACATTTGTGTCTGGAGCGGCCATTTTTATGCACTGGGTCTGGTGAAGCAATTAGGGCTTGAAGCCAGTGGTGGTGTATTGCGTGTCGGTTTTATGCACTACAACACGCTACAAGAAGTGGATCTGTTTTTTGACGAGCTAAAACGCATTCTCAATCCATAGCACATCGCCACACCATCCTTACGAAAAAAGCGCCAAAGGGCGCTTTTTGTACGTTGGGCACGATTCTTACGTTGGGAACAATGACTATGCGATCCACTCATCATTAAGTCTGCTAATGCGGTTGGGGAAGTGATTATGCACTCACTTCCACTTCGTAAGAGGTGAATTTACGAATATTGATCACACCTGTGTCAAAAATCATGTATTGACCTTTGATGCCTTGTAGAACGCCACTCACGACAGGTTCTTTGTCAAAGTTGTGCGAGGTGATCTTAGTCGGGTGCTCTGTCACGGGGTAGTGAATCGGAGTTATCTGGCTCGGTAGCACCTCAATCGCGTCGTCACCAAATTGTTGTTTGATCTCGGCGATCTTCTCTTCAACCAGCGGCAGTAGCTCGGCAAACTTCTCTTCCAGCGCTATTGGGGCACCGTCTTCTTTAAGCAGGGTTCGCCAGTTGGTTTTATCAGCAATGTGTTTGGCCAATTCCACTTCAATCAGACCAGAAATATGGCGAGTTTTCACTTTAAATATGGGAAGACCTTGCGTGGCCCCTTGGTCAATCCAGCGGGTTGGGATCTGGGTGTGTCTGGTAATACCCACCTTGAGACTAGAGGTATTGGACAGATACACATAGTGATCGACCATGCAGTTCTCTTCGCCCCACTGCGGCTCACGGCAGGTGCCTTGATCATAATGGCAGGTTTCTGGCTTCATGATGCACATATCACAACTGGCCAGTTTTTTCATACAGACAAAGCAGTGACCTTGTGAGTAACTTTTTTTGGTTTTCTTGCCACACGAACAGCAAAAGATGTTTCCAGTGTGCGTTAGGGTCAGCGTTTGACCGATGAGTGGGTTGAGTGCGACAGATGACTCACCGACAGGCAGTGAGTATTGGACTTGCTCTCCCAGCGATGCCGTCATTTTGCTGAGGGTGCCTTTTACGATTAGTGACATGACATTACTCTGTTTTATTTTTTATCCGCATGGCTTACGCCAAATACGTGTTCGGCCTGAGTGTAACAGAAAACAGGATGGGATTCTTGCTACCATTTTTCGCGACATTGGCCGAGATTCTCGGGCGAATGTGTGACATTGAGTCAAGGATAATGTCGCATTGTGGTAGAGTCTGTCTCATACTTTATTGACTCTTTTCGTTGTAGCTATGGGTGTAGATTGAAAGCGATCCATAAAACGGTATTTGGCCTTGTGGTGCTGACCTTAGTGGTGGTGTTGCTGTATGGGAGATATGGTGACCGGCGAGTGTTAGCCGTGACGCCCGATGCGTATTCGTTTTATCCGACCAGTGATCAAGGCCAAGGCGGACGCTCTCAAGCATCGTTGGCGACAGAGTATCAGCGCAGCGTACTCCAATGCAAAATTCGCTCATCGGAGAAATACCGTTGGCCCTATTGTGGCGTCGCTATTCATATTGATAGCCAGCCTGATGTCGGGCTTGACCTGACCCATTATCACACCATCAAACTTGCTGTTTCACTCACAAATCAAGAGGGTGAACGTGTGCCAATGCGCTTTTATTTGCGCAATTTTAATCCAGCCTATTCAACCATCGAAGATGAGTATACTCACAAATACAATGGGCTTGAGTTTCTGCCACCTGATTCTGCGCAAGAGATGACATTACCCAAAGCCAATTTACAAGTGATGACGTGGTGGCTGGCGGATTTGGATATTCCTATTGAACATGCCGCGCCTGAGTTTACCAATGTGAATCGAATTGAGTTTGCCACCGGGTCAGGCATGGACGAGGGCGACTACACTCTGGTGATTGAGCGCATTGAATTCATCGGGGAGTATGTCTCTGGCGAAACCTTGATGGCGCTATTGTTGGCCTGTTGGGTGGGCTTAGCACTGTCTTACAGCATGTACGAAATTAAGCGAAGTCGCCTTGCCATTCAACGAGTCAAAGCGCGCCAACATCACTTACACGCGATGAACCAATCGTTGCGCGCTAAGAACATCGAGTTTGCCGAGCTTGCGCATCGCGATCCCCTTACCGGCGCGATGAATCGCCACGCGATCCGAGATTGGCTCAACAAGCATTATGATGATCTGCCGATAGGCGGCAAAGTGTTGTCGATTCTCTATTTGGATATTGACCATTTTAAACAGGTCAATGATGAGCATGGCCATGCCATTGGCGATGACATTTTAAAAGAGTTTACTATGGTGCTGCTGGCGTCGCTCCAAGCAGAGCAGCGTTTGGTTCGTTGGGGCGGCGAAGAGTTTGTGGTGTTCTGTCCGGGGATGAATGTGCTCGACACCTACGAACTTGGCGAGCGGCTACGACGTAAAGTTGAGGCGCACATTTGGGTGCACGGTGATCCGCTCACCACCAGTATTGGTGTGGCAACACTGGGCGAAGAGCGCACCAATGAGATGTTGATTCGTGCGGATGAAGCGCTCTATAAAGCCAAGCGCAGTGGGCGGAATCGTGTTGAACTGAGTGAGTAGTGGCGTTATTGCGCTGATTCTGCGTCGCTGCCCGCTGCATCTAGATACTCGAACAGCGGTTCGTCGAAGTCGTCACTCTCTACCTGTTGTTCGACGGGCTCGGCGCTGGCCATAATTGGCTCTTTGGGGCCAAGAAATTTAGGCTTGGCGTTAGTGATGTAAAGGTCCAACACCGCTTTTGCCCGCGCAAACACTTCTCTTAAACGCACCTTAGATCCCGATTGATCCGATGGGCCTGCGACGGCATAACAGCGGGCGTTGATTTTGTGATAGTTGGCGATGAACAGCGCGCGTTCACAGTGAAATTTCTGGGTGATGATTAAGAAGTTATCGGTATCGAAAATCTCCTTGGCACGCACCACAGAGTCAAGGGTTCGAAAACCCGCGTAATCGAGAAAAATGTGGTTTTCTGGAACGTTAGCGCGCAAAAGATCGCGTTTCATTGTCCAGGGCTCGTTATACGAACGGTGGGCATTGTCACCGCTGAGCAAAAAGTTCGATACTTTACCTTGATCATAAAGAGCGATCGCGGCGTCAATACGGTTGATGTAGTATGTGTTGAGTATTTTACCGAGGTATTTGCTCGTCCCGAGAACCACGGCCACATCAAATTGGTCAATTTGCTCCGCGCTGGTAAACAACTGCTCGCGAGTTTGCATCGATACCCAACGATCGATCGCGACTAACGCGATGGCGAGCGCAATCGTGGCCAATAGCAGCCATTTCACCAGTGATTTGATAATTCCCAGTGTGTGTTCGGTGGTTGAGCGGCGGTGAAACAGTTTACGCACTAAATTTGTCGATTCCTTTGAGCCCATAATCCTATGATGATGAAACAGAGTATCACGATGGAAAACATCATCCCAGGTTGGAGGTTTCTCAGTGTCATATTGAGGTAAGGCGTTGCTTTTACGATGATTAAGCCGTAACCAAACGCATTAATCAAGATAAACACTCCGGTGCGGATTAAGAAATGGTAAGGGCGTAACCAACGTCTCAAAAGCGCGTTAATATCACCACCGCCCATGACGAGCAAACAGGCGATGAGTGCAGTGGATATTTCACTGAGGTAGGGCAAAAGCCCGCGACCCAATGGGTCAAGATAGTTAAATACAATCATCATAAATAAAAGCGCCCCTGCTGAGCAGAGGCGTTGAGACGGGTTAGAATGCAGTACGTTTGTAGCGGCGGTAAACTGGCTGCCAGAAACTATTATCAATCGCTTCTTCTAGCGCTTCGTCAGTAATCTCAAGGGCGACCCCTTGTTCAATGGCTTTTTTACCCACGGCGAAGGCAATCTTCTTCGATACAGAATGAATCGCTTCGAGCGGCGGTAGCAGCGCCCCTTGACCATTAATCGCCAGCGGTGAGCAGGTCGCCAATGCGCGGCTTGATTCCATCAGCATTTCGTCTGTCACTCGCTTAGCTTGTACGGCAAGGACACCCAAGCCGATGCCTGGGAAGATATAGCTGTTGTTGCACTGTGCGATCGGGTAGGTTTTGCCGTCCAACACCACCGGCGCAAACGGGCTACCTGTTGCAACCAGTGCTTCACCATTTGTCCAGCGAAGGATGTCGTTTGGGGTTGCCTCAACGCGGCTTGTTGGGTTCGACAGTGGGAACACAATCGGGCGAGGGCAGTGCGCGTGCATCTCTTTGATCACTTCTTCACTGAACAGCCCTGGCGCGCCTGAAACGCCGACCAGCACGGTCGGTTTGGCGTTGCGCATCACATCAAGCAGCGAGAAGCCGGTCCCTTCAGATTGCCACGCTTTGGTGTTGCTGTGTTTTTGTACCAAACGCTGTTGGAAATCGAGTAGATTTGGCATGCCTTCTTGAAGTAGGCCCCAACGGTCGACCATGTAGACTTGAGAGCGCGCTTGTTCATCAGAAATCCCTTCAGAGACCATTTGCGCGATGATCGCTTCAGCAATGCCGCAGCCAGCCGAACCTGCGCCTAAGAAGGTGACGCGTTGCTCAGAGAGTTTGCTACCAGCTGCCTGACACGCGGCCAACAACGAGCCCACAGTGACGGCTGCAGTGCCTTGAATGTCATCGTTAAAGCAACACACGCGGTTTTTGTATCGTTCAAGCAGTGGCATTGCGTTCTTTTGTGCGAAATCTTCAAACTGAATCAACGCGTCAGGCCAGCGGCGGGCGACGGCTTGCATAAATTCTTCAACAAATGCGTCATACTCAGCGCCAGTAATGCGCGGATGACGCCAGCCCATATACATAGGGTCAGCGAGGCGTTGCGGGTTGTTTGTACCCACATCTAATACGATCGGGAGCGTGTAGGCAGGGCTGATGCCGCCACACGCAGTGTAGAGCGCCAATTTACCAATTGGAATGCCCATGCCGCCAATGCCTTGGTCGCCCAAGCCGAGGATACGTTCGCCATCGGTCACCACGATCACTTTGACATTGTGGTTCGATGCATTGTTGAGGATATCATCAATGCGATCTCGATTGGCGTAAGAGACGAACAAGCCTCGTCCGCGACGGTAAATATTGGAAAAATTCTCACATGCTGCCCCAACGGTTGGGGTGTAGATGATCGGCATCATCTCTGAGACATGATTTTGCACCAAGCGGTAGAAGAGCGTTTCATTAGTGTCTTGAATGTTGCGCAAGTAAATGTGCTTATCCATGTCATTTTCGAAGCTTTTGTACTGTTGGTAAGCGCGTTCAACCTGTTCTTGAATGGTTTCCGTGGTTTCGGGAAGTAAACCTTCTAAGTTAAAAGAACTGCGTTCTTCTGCGGTGAACGCACTGCCTTTGTTGAGCAGAGGAGTGCTAAGAAGTGCTGGCCCTGCAAAAGGGATATAGAGTGGGCGTTTATCGTTATTCATCACATGCCTATAAGTAGGGTGTTGGCCAATGGACCTTTGGAACTAGGAACCTGAAAATGATAGGGATTCGCAAACCTAAAGTAAACCGAATATTAAACGCACGCACAGAGGGTGTGAGGTTGGGCTTTACCTCGATGCTCGTTATACTCACCCCTTTTACTATCAGCGCTCATCAACTATGTCATCGTTACCCATTGATCACTTAAAAACCGAGTTTCTCAAACGCATCCAGCACACGGATTTGGTGGTGGAAGCGCAAACTGGATCGGGAAAATCGACCCGTTTGCCTCTGTGGCTCAGTGAACTAGGTCGAGTGCTAGTTGTCGAGCCAAGGCGCATTGCCTGTACCTCGTTAGCGCAGTTTCTTTCAACCACTACCGAGAGTGAGCTTGGTAAAGAGATAGGCTATGCCATAAAGCTAGACAACCGCTACGACGACAAGACAAAAGTGGTGTTTGTCACTCCGGGCGTCGCACTGCGTTGGTACAGTGAGAACCAACTGGCCGATTTCGATTACATTGTTGTGGATGAATACCATGAGCGTCGCTGGGATACCGATTTACTGGTTGCCTTGCTTCGCCGCCCAAGAGCGCAAAAACTGGTGGTGACGTCAGCCACGCTGGATGGTGAAAAGCTTGCGCGTTACCTCAGCGCCGAACGTGTATCGGCAGAGGGTCGAGTGTATGAGGTCTCCCTTTGTCATCGTGCCACTCACTCGCAACAGTTGCCAGATGGACGTCGGTTAGACGAGCGAGTGTTCGAGGAGGTAGCTGCGATGCGCGATCTCGATGGTGACATTCTGGTGTTTCTACCCGGGCGTAAAGAGATTGCACAATGCGCCAGCCGACTTGCGCAATTAGAGCAGATTATCGTTGCGCCCTTGCATGCGTCTGTTACTGATCATCAACGAGATGTCGCCTTGACGGTACAAGCCAAGAAAAAGATCGTGCTGGCGACCAATGTGGCGGAAACGTCGTTGACCATTGATAACATCGGGCTCGTCATCGACAGCGGACTTGAGCGCAGAACCGAGCAACGCAATGGTAAAACGACCTTGAGTTTAAAAGCGATCTCAAAAGCGAGTGCCAAGCAGCGAGCGGGGCGAGCAGGGCGCGTGATGGAGGGCGTCTGTGTGCGTTTGTATGGTGAGCATGCAGCGCTGATTGAGCACACACCACCAGAAATGCAGCGTGAATCCCTGACCGAAGCCATGTTAGCGGCGGCGGTGTGCGGCAAGCCTCTGTCACAGTTGGATTTTTTAGAGCCACTACCAGAACGTTCGCTGAATCAAGCGGCGTCACTTCTTCGCGCGATGCAAGCGGTGGATGAGAAGGGTGTGACGACGGAGCACGGTAAGCGACTCTATCCTTTGCCCATTGACGCACTCTATGCCGACCTTGTCTCACGTATGCAGAAAAGAGCACTCAAAGAGGCGATGATTGACATGACCGCAGTGCTTGCCACGCCGGCTTCACTGTACAAACTGACTGCAGATGAGGAGCGCCTAAGTAAGTTGGATCAGCAAGAGCCGCTAGGCTGTGATGGCGCCTTGGCCATTGGGTTAGTGCGTGGTAAGCGATATACCGGAGTAGAAGTCGATGCCGCTGCTCTTGACGAAGCTCAGCGGTTATCCATGCAAATGCGTGAGCTGTTTGAATTACCTCAACTTGAGGTGGCTTCTCGCTATCAACACAGCGAGCTGATTGCGGAAATCGCTCGCTTGCACCCAGAGCTCGCGTTTGTGCGTCGCTTAAAACGACCAGACGCATTCGCTAATGGTGAACTGGAGGTACAGCTGCCTCGCCAGCACCGCCAGAAAGCGCAGACGCAGGGGGCTCTGGTCTTAGATACGCACAGCTTACCGGGGCGAGGCGTCAAACAAACGCTGAATCTGGCAACGTTTATTCTGCCTTTGCCGTTAGACACCTTTGCGACGTTAAATCTTGGTGAGTGGCGAGAGGGTGAAGTAGTGGAGGGTGATCAAACCCAAGTCACCCTTGAGCTGGTGTATGCGGGAAGAGTCGTGGCTGCTCGACTTGAAGAAGCGACAGGGGCACTGGCGATGACGCCGCTCATGGACGCGGTGTATGCACAGCGAGTGTTGCCAGGGTTTGCTCACAAGATGACCAAAGCGATCAAGCATTACGTACTCTACCAACAGTTGGCGGGTGAGGTGGCGCCAGCGGTGACATTTGACTCTTGGTTCCGAGAACAGCTGGCGTTACTTGAACTGTCGAGTGTCGAAGAGCTCGCCCTATTTAGTGAAGACGACTTCGCGTTCGAAGGTATTCCGTATTGGGAGTATGAAGAGTTTGCTCAGGCGTATCCGTTTGAATGTTACCTCGGTGATTTAAACCTGCGTGTCGAATACTACCCGACAAGAAAATGTGTTGAGGTGATTTATGACTCGGGATTGAGGAAAGGCGACCCAAAACGTTGGGAGTTGCCAAAGTGGCAAGGGTGGCGCGTTCAATATCGCAAAGCAAGTCGAGTCGTCGACATTCGCTAGGATAAATTTCGCTGCTGAAAATATTTCTAGCCAATATCCAGCTTGTCTCGCTCTTGTACAGCAATTGTTACCGTATTGCTTTTTATATAGCCGTTTTAAACGAAATAGAGCTATAAAAGACCAATCTTCTATATCCTATTGCTATATGCAACCGAATCATTGATATTGAGTGGAACGTGTTGCCATGTGTACGGGGGATGATATGGAACATCAAAATAGCGCAAGAGTAGAATTTGACTACACGTCGTTCTTAAGTGCCTCATGCAGTAAAAAGTGGACATTTCTCGAAGCGATGAGCACTTTTGCCCCGATCTTTAGCCTTGCATGGAAAGACACCATCAAAGAGACGGTATCGGTTGAGGATAGGCTGTGGGACAACGCGCTAAAATCACTCTCGGCAAATCGCAGTGATGAATCCAATATTGTTATCCTGTTGGAACTCGCCAAGCTCGAAGGGATATCTGAACTCAAGTTGGTGATGCCCTACGAATTGGAGCCGTCTCAGATCGAGCGAGTGTGTCGCCAGTCGCATGCTAAAATCGAATCTAATCAACAAGATGAGCTGATTATTACTTTGTAGATCAGGCGCACGCAGCCATGATGAAATTTGCGCTATAGTGAAAACACTGAGTGAATACTTTCATGGAGCGTAAGTAGTAACAATGAAACGCCATCTCACATCTTCTCTTCTCGCTAGCCTTGTCGCTTTGCCGATGAGTGTATGGGCGGAATCTTCACCGTCAGCGCCTTCTTCAAACTGGCACAACCACTATGATTACTTGGGTGCCTACCTCAGTGCTGGCTCAATGGATCAATCTGACGCCGATAGCAAAGTGACCGATCTCACCGTCGCTGGCCGCTGGGCTGTCGGGGAACACTGGTTTACTCAGCTCGATTACTCCGCGCGTTTTTTGCACCCAGACGACATCACCACTAACCTTTATACCCTTCTGCCAGGCGTCGGCTATCGTATTGCGGCCAGTGACAAACTTGATCTGTTTGCAATGGGTAAGTTTGGCTACCTCTGGGCTTCGCAAACCGATGATGCGACGGATGATAAATTTTACAGCGATCATACAGGCGTATGGGGCGCAAGTGTTGGTGCTCAATATGCGCTATCGACACATTGGAAATTGGAAGGGCAGGCGCAGTTGACGCGCAGTAACATTGTTGACGAGCAGAGCTATTCCATTAGTGCGCATTATCGCATCAGTCAACGTTTCGTTCTGGGCGGCTTTTACACTTATCGCGATAGTGATTATGATACTGCAAGCCAAGCCGGTAGCGCGCAAACTAACGAAGCGGGCGTGTCACTGCGATTTCTGCTCTAGCTTAGGCGACTATCCCGCAAAATAAATCGCTTATCGAGACGCGAGCATTTGGCAAACTAGCTGACCGATAAACCCCACAAACAAAAATAGCCAGCGTATCCGCTGGCTATTGTCTATCAACTTATGAATACCGAATTAAAGTACGGCAGCGATTCCCTGACAAAGTGGCAGCATGTTTGAACGTGTCATGCCTGCAACGCTGATGCGGCCAGAGCCGACGATGTAGATAGCAAACTCATCTTTTAGGCGCGCGACTTGCTCTTTACTTAGGCCAGAGAAAGAGAACATGCCGTTTTGACGTTCAATGAAGCTGAAGTCAGCATCGACGCCTTGCTCTTTCAACGTCGCAACAAACAGTTCACGCATCGCTTGAATACGGTCGCGCATCTCTTTCACTTCCGCTTCCCACTCGGCACGAAGCTCGGCGTTGCCAAGAATGTGCGTGACGACAGCACTGCCGTGTGCAGGTGGGTTCGAATAGATCGAACGGATGATGGCTTTGACTTGAGAAAACGCAGTTTCAGCGATTTGCTCGGTTTGTGCAACTAAGGTGAAAGCACCCACACGCTCGTTGTACAGACCAAAGTTTTTAGAGAACGAGCTCGCGACCAAAATTTCTTTGTTGTATTGAGCGAAAATACGTAGACCTTCCGCATCTTCTTCCACGCCTTTAGCAAAACCTTGGTAGGCAAAGTCAAACAGAGGGAGAAGTTGTTTTTCAGCAACCAGCTTTGCAAGAGTTTCCCACTCTTCCAATGTTGGATCGATGCCGGTTGGGTTGTGGCAGCAGCCGTGCAGCAGGACAACATCACCCGCAGATGCTTTTTCAAGATCGGCGAGCATTGCTGCGAAATCTTTGTCTTTAGTTTCGGCGTTGTAGTAGCTGTATTGCGCGGTTTCGATGCCTGCGGCGGTAAATACGCCGTTGTGGTT
>NZ_JCBDGX010000036.1:0-8332 GCF_059834345.1 Vibrio sp. R11-SG3-ISO3-SZ | reverse complement strand
CGAGAGATCGCTCAAAACCCCGATAATGTCTATAAGTACACTGCAAAAGGCAATATGGTGGCAGTGATCTCCAACGGCACAGCGATTCTTGGCCTAGGTAATCTTGGCCCACTGGCATCAAAGCCCGTGATGGAAGGCAAAGCCCTGCTGTTTAAGCGCTTTGCAGGTTTGGACTCCATCGACATCGAAGTCAAACATCGCACCATCGATGAGTTTGTCGACACGGTCGCCAACATCGCGGATACCTTCGGCGGCATCAACTTAGAAGACATCAAAGCGCCAGACTGCTTTGAAATCGAAAAACAATTAATTGAACGCTGTGATGTGCCAGTCTTCCATGATGACCAACACGGTACCGCCATTGTGACGGCTGCTGGCATGCTAAACGCCATTGAGCTGCAAGGTAAAAAACTGGAAGACGCCGTGATTGTCTGTCTGGGCGCCGGTGCGGCTGCCATCGCTTGTATGGAGCTGCTGATCAAGTGCGGCGCGATGCGCGAGAAAATTTACATGCTGGATCGCAAAGGTGTGATCCACACTCGACGTGATGATCTCAACGAATACAAACAACTGTTTGCCAACAACACCGACAAACGTACGCTGCAAGATGTCATTGAAGGCGCCGATCTGTTCCTTGGCGTTTCTGGTCCTAACCTATTATCGCCAGATGATCTTAAATTGATGGCCGACAAACCCATCGTGTTTGCCTGCTCTAACCCAGATCCTGAGATCAAACCTGAGCTCGCTCATGATGTACGCAATGACCTCATTATGGGTACAGGTCGCAGTGACTACCCGAACCAAGTCAACAACGTACTTTGCTTCCCGTTTATTTTCCGTGGCGCACTGGATGTACGTGCTAGCGAGATCAACGATGAGATGAAGCTCGCTGCCGTAGCGGCGATCCGTCAACTGGCGAAGGAAGAGGTACCTGCCAATGTTCTGACCGCCGCGGGTGTGGATTCACTCTCGTTTGGCCCAGACTACATTATTCCAAAACCGATGGACCCAAGACTACTCCCCCGCGTCGCCAAAGCGGTCGCGTTAGCCGCGGTAGAATCCGGGGTGGCACGCATTGAGCTGCCTGACCATTACATGGATATCGAGTAACCTTGACGCCCACTACCAGCCACGACCTTTGTCTCTGGCTGAGCAAAAACAACAAAGCCGCTGACGATGTCAGCGGCTTTTGCATTCAAATTCGGTGCAAAACAGGGCGAGCGTTAGTCGTCAAACGCCTCAAACTCAATCCCCATCTCCGTCATCAGCTTTTTCACTTCAGCGGGAATATCATCTGGACGGTCTTTACGCAAATCTTCATCCGTCGGTAATGGTTGACCTGTGTAAGCGTGCAAGAACGCTTCACACAACAACTCACTGTTGGTGGCATGACGCAGGTTGTTGATCTGGCGGCGCGTACGCTCGTCTGTTAATACCTTAAGGACTTTAAGTGGGATGGAGACCGTGATTTTTTTCACTTGCTCACTTTTCTTACCGTGTTCTGCGTATGGGCTAATGTATTCGCCATTCCAGTCTGCCATTGCGCACCTTTATATTTGCGTATGAGTGTTTAAACCACAATTTTAACGGTATTTATGGCTACAAGCAAAGACATATAGACGTCTAGAAGTGTTGACGTCTTAAAAAATGAGAAGTAAAGTGGTTGGCGATAGGAGTGGAATCGGCCCAAACTGTGAGTGTGTCGCAGCACTACACCACATTGGGTGCCGGATACACCTGATAAGCAACAGGTATATCGCATTCCCTAAAACAAGTCACTACTGTTCGCAAGGAAAACGCTATGAGCACGCGCAAACCCGCCACCATCGCGGTACGTACTGGTATCGAGTCAGACACCCAACATCACGCTGTCGTTCCCCCTATTTATCTCTCGACCAATTACGGATTTCCGGCGTTTGGTGAAGTGCCGAAATACGATTACACGCGTTCTGGCAACCCGAACCGTGGCCTGCTTGAAACGGCGCTGTATGAATTAGAAGGTGGAGAAGGCGCAGTGGTGACCAACTGTGGCACCTCAGCGCTCAACCTTTGGGTGTCTGCGTTTGTCGGGCCAGATGATTTGATTGTCGCGCCACACGATTGCTACGGTGGCACCTATCGACTCTTCAATACCCGTGCGCAAAAAGGCGACTTCAACGTGTTGTTCGTCGACCAATCCGATGACGCAGCCTTGACCGCCGCCATCAACCAGAAACCCAAGCTTATCCTGTTGGAAACGCCATCAAATCCTTTGGTGCGTGTGGTGGATATCGAGAAAGTCTGCCAGCAAGCGAAACAAGTCGGCGCACTGGTCGCGGTTGACAATACCTTCTTAACCCCGATTTTCCAGAAGCCACTCGAATTGGGTGCGGATTTCGTTATTCACTCAACCACCAAATACATCAACGGTCACTCCGATGTGATTGGCGGCGTGGTGATCACCAAAACCAAAGCGCACGCTGAAGAACTGGCTTGGTGGGGCAACTGCATTGGGGCCACCGGCACGCCGTTTGATAGCTACATGACGCTGCGCGGCATCCGCACGTTAGGCGCACGAATGAAGGTGCATGAACAAAGCTCGGCAAACATTCTCGACTTTCTGAAAACAGAGTCACTGGTCGGCCGCATCTATCACCCAAGCTTGCCGGATCACCCTGGCCATGACATCGCTAAGAAACAACAATCAGGCTTTGGTTCTATGCTCAGCTTCGAGTTCGCTGGCAGCTTTGAAGAACTGAAACAGTTTGTCGGTGAGCTGAAACTCTTCTCTCTTGCAGAATCGCTAGGCGGCGTAGAAAGCCTCATTTGTCACCCAGCGTCAATGACCCACCGTGCGATGGGAGAAGCGGCGCTGGCCGAGGCAGGTGTCTCTCAGCAACTGCTGCGTCTGTCTGTCGGTCTTGAAGATGCCGATGACCTGATTGACGATCTCAAGCAAGCCTTTAACTGTGTGAAGGAGTCCGCGTAATGACGACATCGCGTCAACTGCATAAATTTGGTGGTAGCAGCTTAGCGGATCCGGAGTGCTACCGCCGGGTAGTCACCATACTCAAAGAATACTCTGGCAGCGATGATCTGATCGTTGTCTCAGCGGCCGGTAAAACCACCAATCATTTGATTGAATTTACCGAAGCGCTCTATAAAGACGGCCGCCTTGCCCATGAAGCGTTGCAGTCGGTACGACAATTCCAAACAGGGCTTATCGAAGCCTTGATTGACAGTGACGACGAACAAGCGCACATGCTGGCGACGCTCAAAGACGAGTTCACCACCCTCGGCGAATTAAGCGCCCCGTTAAGCGAGGCGGAGCGAGCTGCGGTACTTGGCCACGGTGAAATGTGGTCCTCAAGACTGCTCGCCGCGCTATTGAATCAAGCGGGTTTACCAGCCATCGCGCAAGACTCTCGCACTTTCTTACGGGCAGAAACCGGCACGCAACCTGAAGTGGATCGTGGTCAGTCCTACCCACTACTGAAGGAAATTTTGGCGCAACACTCACAGCGTCGTCTGGTGTTTACCGGCTTTATGGCGCAAAACCAAGCAGGCCAAACCGTGCTGCTTGGCCGAAACGGATCCGATTACTCTGCCACCGTGATTGGCGCGCTCGCAGAGGTCAGTCGCGTCACGATTTGGAGTGACGTTGCTGGCGTATACAGCGCAGACCCTCGCCTTGTCAGTGATGCTTGTCTTCTGCCCCTATTGCGACTGGATGAAGCAAGTGAACTGGCACGCCTTGCCGCCCCCGTGCTGCATAGCCGTACCTTGCAGCCTGTCGCTCAAAGTACGATGGACTTACACCTGCGCTGCAGTTACGACCCTGAATCTGGCTCTAGCCGCATTGAGCGCGTCCTCGCCTCTGGGCGTGGTGCCAAGATCATCTCCTCACTCAATGACGTGTTGTTGATTCAGTTAAACTTCGCCTATGGACATGATTTCAATCGCATGGAAAAAGAAGTGCTGAGCAGTTTGAAACGCGCCCAACTTGAACCTTTGACTTATGAAGTCCAAGCGGATAAGCACTCATTACGCCTTGCTTATACCTCGGAAATTGCAGGGGGCGCTTTAGGCTTCTTACAAGATTCCGCCATCGCAGCAGAAATTAAACTCAAGGAGGGCTACGCCCTTGTCGCTGCCGTAGGCGCTGGTGTCACCAACAACGCCAACCACTGTTACGGCTTTTACCAGAAGCTCAAGTCATCGCCTGTCGAGTTCATCTCTGAATCTCGTTCCGGTCTCAGCTTGGTGGCTGTCTTACGCCGCACCGAAACCGAACCACTCGTTAAGGCGATTCACAATCAACTTTTCCAAGCACAAAAACGAGTCGGCATCGCCCTATGCGGCAAAGGCAACATTGGCTCCAGTTGGTTAACCCTGTTTGCAGAACAAAAAGCAGAGCTAGAAAAGCGTCGTGGAATGAGTTTTGAGCTCGTGGCGGTGATCGACAGTCAAACCTATTGGTTTAATGACCAAGGCATCGAACCTAGCGCGGTCAGTGAGCATTTCGATGAAGAGTCTATCCCATATCAGCAAGGCGAGTGGATTCAGCGCCTCGGTGCGATTCAGGGCTATGACGATGTGGTCGTACTCGACGTGACGGCGAGCAAAGAGTTAGCTGAGCGCTACCTCGATATCGCTGAGCAAGGTATGCATCTTATCTCTGCTAATAAGGTTGCCGGCTCAGCCTCAAGTGCTTACTACCACCAAGTGCAAGATGCGTTTGCCAAAATAAACCGCCATTGGCTCTACAATGCCACCGTCGGTGCAGGCTTGCCGATAAACCACACTGTGCGCGATTTGCGTGAAAGTGGCGATGTCATCTATGCGGTCTCAGGGATTTTCTCTGGCACCCTCTCTTGGTTGTTCCAACAATATGATGGCAGCGTACCGTTTGCCGAGTTAGTCGATTTAGCGTGGCAGCAAGGCTTAACCGAGCCAGACCCTAGGCAGGATCTCGATGGCTCTGACGTAATGCGCAAGCTGGTCATCTTAGCCAGAGAAGCCGGTCTCGAGATTGAACCTGAATCGGTCAAAGTCGAGAGCTTAGTGCCCGATGAACTGGCCGATCTCTCACTGGATGACTTTCTCGATAACAGCCAACAGCTCAGCGAACAGCTAGCAGAAAGGTTAGAGAAAGCGCAACGTGAAGACAAAGTGCTGCGCTACGTCGCCAGACTGGAAAAGAACGGTAAAGCTCGAGTAGGTGTCGAAGCACTCAGCAAAGAGCACGCCTTGGCCAACCTGTTACCATGCGACAACATCTTTGCGATTGAGAGCAAATGGTATAAGGACAACCCACTGGTCATTCGTGGACCGGGGGCGGGTCGGGAAGTGACCTCAGGCGCGATTCAATCAGACCTTAACTTGTTGTCCAGTTTTCTCTAGTTTCACAGGTTGCTTCGGCAACCTGTTTTCTTATTCGGGCGTCGTTCTGCGCGCACTTCAAATTCTCTCATTATGAACTTGAAAAAAATTCATGGTGGGAGTGTTGACATTAAAACGTATTCAATACATTCTGTGGACATGTAGACGTCTAAACGTCGATTTAATCAAATTGAATGTTGGGGCTGCAGTTACCTACGGATAGGGTCGCCACACGGAGAGAGAAAGATGGGATACACACACGCGAGTCATATTGACGCTTTAAACCAAAATATTGCCGAGCTATCGAACAACATCAATGTGTCATTCGAGTTCTTTCCTCCGAGCAGCGAAAAAATGGAAGAGACGCTGTGGAACTCGGTTCATCGCCTCAAAACCCTTAAGCCTAAATTTGTCTCTGTTACTTACGGCGCCAACTCCGGCGAGCGTGATCGCACTCACTCCATCATTAAAGAGATCAAAGCCGAGACCGGCCTAATTGCGGCCCCTCATCTCACTTGTATCGATGCCAGCCGTGACGAGCTCATTCAGATTGCTGACGATTACTGGAACAATGGTATTGAAAGCATCGTCGCACTGCGCGGTGATATTCCTCCTGGTGGTGGCAAACCGGATATGTACGCCTCCGATCTCGTGGAACTGCTTAAATCACGTCACGACTTTGATATCTCTGTTGCAGCCTTTCCCGAGGTACACCCTGAAGCAAAAAGTGCGCAGTCGGATCTGCTGAACCTCAAGCGTAAAGTCGATGCAGGCGCAAACCGCGCCATTACTCAGTTCTTTTTTGATGTAGAGAGCTACCTACGCTTTCGTGATCGCAGTGTTGCGGCTGGCATTGATGTCGAAATTGTTCCGGGCATCCTTCCTGTTTCCAACTTTAAACAAGCTTCACGTTTTGCCGCGCAGAATAACGTCAAAGTCCCTGGCTGGATGGCGAAACAATTTGAAGGGCTGGATGACGACCCAACCACTCGCCAATTGGTGGGTGCGAGCCAAGCCATCGACATGGTGCGTATCCTAAGTCGTGAAGGTGTGAAAGATTTCCACTTCTACACTCTCAACCGCGCCGAAATGACCTACGCACTTTGCCACACTTTGGGCGTGCGCCCTCAGGTCTAATCTGACAGACATCAAAGCAAAAGGGTTGGCACAGTGCCAACCCTTTTTAGTCTGCAGAAGCGGTGATTACTCAACGTCTTCCATCTTACCTAGCAAGCTGCGGATGCGTTCTTGCCATGCTGTGTGTTCTTGTTGCATCTGCTGATTTTGCGCGACC
The DNA here is from genome assembly GCF_059834345.1 of Vibrio sp. R11-SG3-ISO3-SZ. NCBI lineage: Bacteria > Pseudomonadati > Pseudomonadota > Gammaproteobacteria > Vibrionales > Vibrionaceae > Vibrio > Vibrio sp. R11-SG3-ISO3-SZ. The sequence continues at coordinate 1,677 of NZ_JCBDGX010000036.1, read as the reverse complement.
AACTCTTCACGGCTTGTACGCAGCTCGTTCGCTTCGTTTGCTAGCTTCTGCTTTTCTTCTTTAAGCTCTTCCACTTCCATTTGAAGCAGAGTGATAGTATCAACCGCGGTTTGGATTTTTGCTTCTAGTTTTTCTAGTACTTCAAAAGACATCGTTGCCTACCTTTTTAATCATTCTCTGGATGGTTGGGTCATACGACATGACAAACCCATTTACCTTCCATTCTACTCAGCCAAGCCGCTTTAAACACGCCCTATATTTGCAAATCTGCGTCATTCGATTAAAAAAACAACGCAATTTGACTCAGTCTTTACAAGACCAGACGAATGAATGGATCCATCCATTTTCCTGACCCTGGTTTGATCCAGTTCAAGCCTGCTGAACCAAAAAGGCAAACGTTTCCCTAGTGATGTGCTAAAATCGCGGCGATTTATTTTTGTTCAGTTTTTCCTACCAGTTGGAGTCATCATGAAACGCGATTTAGCAATGGCATTCTCAAGAGTTACCGAAGGCGCAGCCCTAGCGGGTTATAAATGGCTTGGCCGTGGCGATAAGAACGCCGCCGACGGTGCCGCTGTCGAAGTGATGCGTACCCTGCTTAATAAGACAGAAATCGAAGGTGAGATTGTCATTGGTGAAGGCGAAATCGATGATGCGCCTATGCTGTATATCGGTGAAAAAGTCGGGACAGGTGGTGATTGTGTCGATATCGCGGTTGACCCAATTGAAGGGACCCGCATGACAGCCATGGGCCAGTCCAATGCGCTGGCTGTTCTGGCCGCAGGTGAAAAAGGCAGCTTCTTAAAAGCCCCAGATATGTACATGGAAAAACTGGTTGTGGGGCCAGGCGCAAAAGGCTGTATCGACCTCAATAAACCACTCAAAGAGAACCTTATTAACGTCTCTGAAGCGCTCAACAAGCCGCTCGATCGACTTGTGGTGATCACCTTAGCAAAACCGCGTCACGATAAGGTGATTGCTGAGATGCAAGCAATGGGGGTACGCGTTTTTGCCGTACCTGATGGTGACGTGGCCGCCTCCATTCTTACCTGCCTGCCTGACAGTGAAGTCGACATGATGTACTGCATTGGCGGCGCACCAGAAGGTGTGGTGTCTGCCGCTGTGATCCGTGCACTCGATGGTGATATGCATGGCCGTTTGCTACCAAGACATGAAGTTAAAGGTGATAGCGAAGAAAACCGCATCTACGGCGCTGCTGAGCTAAAACGTTGCGAAGAAATGGGCGTGACAGCCAATGTTGTGCTGACTATGGAAGAGATGGCTCGCAGCGATAACGTCGTCTTTTCTGCCACTGGCATCACTAAAGGTGACCTGCTTGAGGGCATTACTCGCCAAGGTAACATCGCCACCACAGAAACCTTACTGATCCGTGGACGCTGCCGCACCATTCGTCGCATTAAATCGACACACTACCTAGAACGCAAAGATCCTGAAGTGCGAGACATTATTCTTTAATCTCGCCTTGCTCTCTCTTCGAAGCCAGCCAACGTGCTGGCTTTTTCTTATCTGCAGAAAAGCCTCGAGCAGACAGACACCCTGCCCTCGAAAAAGTGCACAGCACTTTCGGGAGCGTTAAACGTAAAAAAGCCCAGTCTTTCGACTGGGCTTTCTAAAAAGTGGCGGAGTGGACGGGACTCGAACCCGCGACCCCCGGCG